>NZ_KV788362.1:0-7144 GCF_001807215.1 Corynebacterium sp. HMSC05D08
CTGACGGTCCGCCCCGCGTAAGCGGGGATGAGCCGAAGTGGACCGCTTCGCAAAGAGACTGAAGCAAGTCCGCCCCGCGTAAGCGGGGATGAGCCCCGGATCCGCGTCAACCCATCACATTTCGCCGAGTCCGCCCCGCGTAAGCGGGGATGAGCCCCAGGTCCGCATCATAGTCAGCGGCGACACCTTCACGCTGCGCACACGTTAACGCACCAAACCACCGCACCGGCGGTGGTTATTTTTTTGCCCTCACCAACCCAGACTGAACCGCCCCCACAGTCAGACCCGAATCAGACTGCATTTCTACCCAAGTGGCACCGGCTGCACGCGCATCCGCCAAAGCCTGATCACGCTCGCGCTGCAACATATCACGCACAGCATCATGTGAGCGCAGATTCAACGCGGCGCGGCGTAAATTCTCCCTGGCGGCTTCTTTCTCCATACCTACAGACTATACCACCTATAGCGGGTGCGTGCGAATCAAAAACCCCAGACCTGTACGCGACCCTAGCAACATTGCCTTCCGACCCTCTGCGATGGTGGGGGGAGGGGGTTGTCCCCTGTCTTTTGTTGTTGGTTGGGTTTAGGTTTTGAGGCCTGGGTGTTGTTCTTTGGGGTATTTGGCGCGGTTTGCGCGGGTTTGGTGTCCTTTGCGCATTTCGCTGCGGGTTTTTTCTCGGTGGCAGGTTTTGCAGAGGGTTTGGAGGTTGTTGAGGTTGTGCGTGCCGCCGCTGGCGATGTTTTGGATGTGGTCGATTTCTAGTTGTTGTGTGTTGCCGCATTGGACGCATTGGTGGTGGTCTCGGTTTAGTGCGGCTTTTCGGAGGTGTTGTGGTGCTCCTCCTGATGGGTTTTCCCACATGTTGTGTTACCTCCTTCTTTGGTGTCTTGTTCCGGTCGTGAGCCGGTGGCCTGCGCCCGTGTGTCGTTCCTTGGCTGGATGTGCCGGTTCGGGTGGCGACAAGACTAGATAAAACGACGAAACCCCCGGTGGTGTTCCGGGGTTTCTTGCGTTAGCGCAAGCGTATCACATTATTTGGGTGGTTTGTCAAGTTGCGGTAGGTACTTGGCTTCGAGGTGGTGTTTGATGCGTTCGGTTCGTGCAATCGTCGTTTTGGTTGGTGGTGTGACTCTCCTGCCTATCACCTTGGTCTGGTGTGCGAGTTCGTCTGTGAGGTCGCTTGCCCAGTCGAGCTCTGACACTGCCTGTGCGTGGAAGGCTAGTTTTTGGCAGAGTGCGACTGCCCCAGCTTCGTCGTCCCGGACTTTGACCCCGATATCGCTGAAGGCGTTGAAGGCTACTTCGCGCAGGCGGGGCTCTTGGTCGAGCCAGCATGAGACGTAGAGCCAGCTGCCGGGTGATTGTGGCCCGGGTGCGGGTTTCATGGCGCGGACTTCGGGCGGGGTTGGTCGTGCGTACTTGAGGCTGTCGAGCTCGCGGTAGAGGTTGGCGAGGTGGCGGGCTAGGTGGCGGAGGTGTTGTTCGTCTACTTGGCTCATGGTTCTCCTATGAGTTGGGGTAGGTGGTTGAGGGTTGTGATGGTGCGCCAGGTGGCGGGGTCTGCACTCCCCCTCGCCTTCCAAATCAAAACGCCTCCTACTACTGGTTTGGTGGTGTTGGCGCGCAGGGTCTGCACTTGGTCTTCGAGTTGGGTGAACCAGGTTTTCCATTGGGGTGTGGCGACGTCTTTGACTTGGATGCAGAGAAGACCTCGGGGTGTGTCTGCTATGACGTCTCCGAGGTCTTCGTCCCATCCTGCGCGTGTGCGGCGTGTGCCTGGCCAGATGGTTTGTAGGTAGTCGCGGACGGCGCGTTCTGCGCGGTCGCCTTTCTGTTTGTTGCGGTTGCTCATTCGTCTATCGCCTCTGGGGTGCTGACCATGCGGCGGACGATTCGTGTTTCTTGTTCGGGGTGGTCGCGGTGGGCGCGGACTTCTTGGACGGCTTCGCTTTCTTGCCAGCGGCAATCCCACGATTCTCGGCTGTATTTCCAGCCGTCAGGCGTTTTGTATTGCACCGCGTATTCATAAGACATGGCTTCTCCGCCTGGTTCTGGTGTGAGTAGGCCCGCCTCAGCGAGTGCATCTGCTATGCGGTAGTGAGCCGGGACTTCTTCATCCTGCTTCGCATTTTCCTGCATCGCTATCAGGGCTGCGCGGCCCTTGTTGGTCAGGCGGAATCCTTGAATAGTCATGCTTGCTCCTTTGCGTATTGGGCTGCTTCGAGTACCGCGAGGGCACGGTCAAAATTAGTCATCGTGGTCTCCTAGGATGTCCAAAATGCGGTTGTAGATGGTCTTGTGGGTGGTGATAATTCCCGCGCCGCCTGCCTCTTGCGCTTGCTTCACTAGGGCGTTGTGTGCTTGGGCTTCGTCGTCAGCCCAGTCGATAAGCTCTTTCCGCATCCGTAGGATTTCATCCGCGAGTTCCGGGGCGAGGGCGATCAGGTCAGCGTTGTAATCGTCTGCGTACCCGACAGTTGGGATGTACCCAATGCCGTTTTTCTCGTAATATGCGCCTAGGATTTCACCTACTTCGTTGTCATGTTTCCACGGCCCGGGTGTGACCTCAGCGAGTAGGCGTTTTAGGTTGCTGGTGGTGAGGTCAGTCATTGGTGCTATCCCCATTCGTATCCGAGTAGTGCGACTGCGCCTGTCAGCGCGGCGGCAGCGCGCATCAGGTCGCCGCTGTAACGCCGTCCTTTGCGCTCGTACTCCGCGTCAGTTTGCTGCACCTGCTCCGCCCATTGGCGGGCGAGCTGTGCATCTAGGATTTCTTGGCGGGTTGGGGTGCTCATTTCTGCTCCTTTTGGAGGTGGTCGAGGTATGCCTCCCAGTCGGGGTTGGTGCGGCGGTAGTGGGCGGCCTGGTCAGGGGTTTCGTCCCGGCGTAGTTCGAGGTCAAGGCCAGCGTCCCGTGTGAGGATGTAGCGGGTGTTCTCGCTGAGGTCGTCCCAGTGGTCGATGACGAAGCGCGTGGTGCGGCGGACGACATAGTTGTTGCGGCCCTGCGCGTAGCGCATAGCGCTGACAATCATGTGGTGGTCATCAGGGCTGAGGGTGATGGGGTTTCCTGGTTGTGGGGTATGCATGATTGCGTCGTCTTTACGCATGTCACGCCGTAATTCCCAGTAGTCGTCTTCGGTCATTGCTGTCCTTCGAGGATTGTGGTGATTGTTGTGTCCAAGGCTTTGAAGACCTGCGGGGCGGTTAGCTGGTCTGCGTGGAATTGGGCTGCGTAGCGGGCGTCCCGTTGCAGACTCGCTAGCTCTGTGCGGAGGCGTTTGTTTTCCTGTTGGAGAGCTGTGATGTACTGCTCCTCTGGTGTACGGCTCATGCTTGCTCCCAGTCTCCTACCCAGCGGCGGGCTTTGCCCTCACCCTCACCAAACTTATCTAGCTTCACCTCAATACCGTTAGGCGGAGCATCGTAGTAGCTCATGCCACCCTCTGACAGTCCCTCGATGCTTACCGCGTCCTTGAGAATCCAGGGGTCTGGATCATCGTAGGAAACAACCACATGACCGTCCTCCCACTCGCCTGGAACCGGCTGCCCGTCTGGTGTCCATGCGCGGGGCAGGTCAAAGCGCGGGATAATATTTTTCGCGTCATATCCCAAGATCTCTGTGCGCACGTCGAAGCGCAGTATCCAGGGATCGTCCTCATCGTCGAGCGCGTAGATTATGCCCAGGCGGTCGTAGGTGTTCGGATACTCACACCACATTCCGATGCAGGTGGCGCGCTGCTCTGGGGCCATGTCTGCGAGGGTCTTAGGCATGGCTATTCTCCCCATCCGTATCGGAGGATTTTCCATGGGCCGCTGACTGCCATCTCTTTAGCGGTGAGGTAGTCGTTTCTACTTTCCCACGCGTCGGTGCTGAGTTTTTGGTAGGCATTTGCTCCCGTGTCGGAAATGACTGTGCCCTCTGGCGCGCTCTCGAGGTCCTCAACGGTGACGAGTTCTACCGGGTCAAGAGTGAGGTCGTCGAGGGTTACGCCCGACCACGATTTACCATTGACGAACTTTACAAAATTCTCTTGGTCTGGGTGCTCGCTGATGATGATTCCGAGCCCAAGCGTGGTGTGTTCTGCCCACCTGCCGAAAAGGTTTTCCTGCGGTAGCAGGTCGCGGATTGCGGCAATGTCCCCGGCTTTGATTAGTGAGATGGGTACTTCGATGGTGTGGTTCATGCGCTGTGTGCCTTTCTGGCGGGTTGGTTTGGTGTCTCCGCCTATTTGTACCGGCGGTGGTGTGTTCGTCCGTCTGTGGGGCTGTTGGGGGGTTATTTGCCGGCCCAGAGTTCGTAGCTGCTGTCGCAGATGCAGGGCCAGCCGTCACAGTGCGGGCATTCGGTTTCTTCGTCGTCGTGGTCGTTGGTCATGGTAGGGCCTTTCGTGCTTTGGCTAGGCGTTGCTTCAATTCCGCAAAGTCGGGTGAGGCTGTTGTGATTTCCCCGCGTGTTGGTGGCCCCGGAACGGCTTCTGGGGTGTAGCGGTCTCCGAGCATTTGTTGGTATTTCGTGTGCATTCGTTGGGTGCGGAATGTTTCGAGTTCTTGTTTGTCGGTGGGGTTGGATTCCCAGCGGCGTACGGTGTCTGCGGCGGCGTTGAGGATGTCGCGTGGGGTACACATGCGTTCGCTTACTCGTTGGGTTGCGTAGAGGATTATGGCGTCTCGCCAGAGTTTTGGTGGGTATACGCGGTCTAGGGCCATGGCCCATGCTTCGGTGGTTTCTGGTGAGGGTTGGGGGAAGCGGTCGGGGGCTAGTTGTTTCCCGAGTCGTAGAAGGTTAGCGGTGAGTTCTTGGTTCACCATGGGAGTTCTCCTTTGGAGGTCCAGTCGTGTTGTTCGACGATTTCGCCGTCGACAACCTGGGATTGGTTTGGTGGCAGCCATGCGTCGAGACTGTTGGTTGTCTGTTGGGCTTGTTGGTTGGCGAGGCGGCGTGGGATGAGCTCGTCTTCCCAGCCGTCGCGGGTTAGCCATGTGGTTGGTAGTGGGATGAATTGTTTGTCGGTGCCTTCGGTTTCGTGGAAGGTGGCGAAGGCTTGGGTGCGTTGGTTGAGTTCTTCGCGGTTGATGCGTTTGGTGGCGCGTCGCCATTCGTTGAGTGCTTTTCGTTTGGCTTGTTTCCTTGGGTAGAGGTTCCACCAGTTTTCGAAGGCTTGCGGGTAGGGGTTGGGTTCACTTGTTGGTTCATCCGCTGGTTCACTCCCCGGTTCATCGTTAGATGAACAAGTGTTTTTACTCTGTTCCTCTGTTCCCCTGTTCCTCTGTTCCAGGCGCGAGGGTCTCGCGAGGGTCTCGCGAATTTCTGCGTTTTCGCTGGTAGGGTTTGGGTATCGTGCCTTGTTCGGCTTGTCGACGCGTTGGTGCTTGCCCCAGTTGTGAATTGCTATGAAATTCTTTGAGCCAACGGTGTATCGAATGATTCGGCCCGCTTCTGAAAGCCTCTGCAACCCTCCGGAAACTCTCGCGAGGGTCTCGAGAGGGTCTCGCGAAAGGTCATCGGCGAACAAGTCAGCGGCAATCAACGCATCCCTATCAACCCCTACGCCGTTGTCATCTACGTATGACCACAGGCCGATAAACAGTAGGCGGTCTTCGACGCGTAGTGATGAGATATCTTCGCTGCGCCAGAATTCAGGTTTGATGCTGCGAATGCGCATTATTTTCTCCTTCCTCTAGTGCTTGGAACAACTGGATGAGTGCGTCAAGGAATGCTGGTTGGGCGCAGTACACGTCTTGGGATTCCAACCAGGCGCGCATGTCCTCACGCTGCTGATGGGTGGTCATGCCACACGTTTTGTTTCTTTGATGAGTTCGCCTTCGAGGCGTATTCCGGTTGCGGTGTACGTCCAGGTGCTCTGCCCGGGTTCTCCCATACGTTTGTTGGGGCGGATGAGATCATGGCGTTGTAGCCATTCGAGGGCTGGTTCTGGCATGTCGTCCAGGGGGCGTTTGGTGGCGATCATGATGCGCAGGCCGCGGGGTAGGAGACGGCGGCATTCGTTTACTGTGTTGGCTTTTTGCGGGATGATTGATTCATTCATTTTTGGGTTCTCTTTTCGGCTTTTTCGAGTACAAATTTGGTCATGTCTGCGGCGTCGAAGTAGGCGTCTCGGTGGAGGCTGCTTCCTGCGGCGAGGGTTTCGAGGTCTGCTTTGAGCTGGCGAACGTCATCACGTAGGTGTTCGTAGAGTGGTTGGTATTTCATCGGGGCAAAAGAAAAGGCCCCGCCGGTGGACTGTGGAGGTCCTAGCGGGGTTATTGGTTGGGGTCGATAAGGACAGGCGCGGCCACGTCGAGAGTGAAGCGCCCGTCGCGGGTGGCACCAAACACGATGCGGCCTTCCTGCGCGGCGAAAATAAGGCGGTCAGCTACCCGATCTGGGCTGTACGCCTCGGGTATGAGTACCACGCGGCGGCCCTTAAATCGTGGTAGGTCTGCCGCCGCCATTTCCACGTACGGCATCAATACTCACCTCGTCTGATGAGGGTTATGACGTGGGCAGCTGCCTTGGCTAGGTCTGCTGCCCCGAGGTCTTGCAACTCTGCGGGGGTTGGATCATCGTTGCTGTAGTGCTTGAGGTGTTCGATGTCGTAGGCGTAGGCGAGGAGCCTGTCTTCGAGTTGTTCCAGCTTTTCCTGGTAGTAGGCTACATCCATGTCGGCCACCTAGAAGGGAGGCTCGCCTTGGCCTACTGGTGCGGGGTTGCCCCACGCCCCAGACTGGACGGTCTGACCGTTCTGTGCTGCCTGCTGCCACTGCTGCTGAGCCGAGGATTGCTGCTGGCTTCCGCCTTGTCCGCGTGGGATGAAGGAAACATCATCAGCGTTAATCTTGTGCTTGCTACGCTTGCCGCCACCGTTCTTATCCTCCCAGGTGTCCTGCTTCAACTGGCCTAGTACCAGCACCGGGCCTTTGCCCTGCTGCGCGTAGGCGTTGACGAAGTTCTCGCCCTTCTTGCCCCAGAAGTCCACATCCATGAATATGGGTTCGCCATCCTCCCACTCATTCGTCTGCTTGTCGAAGCGGCGGGTATTATGCGCGACAGTGAAGCTAACAACCGGCTTCCCGCTGGGCGTGTAGCGCATCTCCGGTTCCCTAGTCAGGTTGCCGCTGATTGCGATGAAATTAGCCATTA
>NZ_KV788363.1:0-1041 GCF_001807215.1 Corynebacterium sp. HMSC05D08
GCACCGATCCGGCACATACCCCGGACAAGGATATCGCTGGGATCAAACCTCTTACCCGCAACGAGCTGCTTGCTCGGGCCTCGTCGTTTGGGCCGGCAACCACCAAGGTTGTCTTATCAATCTTGGACCGCAACGCCAAAGCCATACCCCGCGGACTGCATACCGCCCGCAACGTACTCGTCAAGCTGGGAAACAAGCACAACAAGACCACGCTAGAGCCTGCCTGCCAGCAAGTCATCGACCATAACCTGGCACCCAACATGCAGGTCATTGCACGGATTCAAGCCGACATCGCCCGCAACGGTCACACCCTTAACCAAACGCCAGCAGTCCAGGTCGATCAAGGCCAGTCGCGCACTGTAGATATCACCGCCATCCCTGATGCAGTGTTCCTGCGCCCCGCCAGCTACTACGACACCCCAACCGCGACCTCGAAGAAGGAGGCCTAGACCACCATGACCACCATCAATCTTGACGACGACATGCGCGCTACACTGCCTAAACTGCGTCTGTCGACCTTCGCCGATATCTTCTTCGACCTGGCCGCTGCCGATGACGCCAACACCGCTCTACCAGAGGAGATCTTCTTAAAGGCAGTGGAAGAAACCGCAGCCAAGCGTCGGCAAACCAACATCGTCAAAGCCATAGCCCAAGCCAAATTCCGCTATCCGGGAGCAACACTCGCCGAGCTGATCAACCCCGATGAACGAAGGTTGAATCTACGCCAGCTCAAACGACTGGCCGCAACACCCTGGCGCGACGAACCTTCCAATGTGCACGTCCTGGCACCGACCGGTGCAGGTAAAACCTACATCGCCTGCGCTATCGGTATTGCTGCCTGCCAGGCCGAATACAGCGTCGCCTACTACCGACTGGATCAGCTCGTCGATGAATTAGCGGCCTTCCCGCCGGCAGATGAACGCTACGTAGCTAAAATGCGCAGGCTACAAAACATTGATGTACTCATCCTTGATGATTTCCTAACGATAGGAATCAACCAGCGCGGACAAGAAGACCTAACCAAGATCATATTCGACCGCG
>NZ_KV788364.1:0-56794 GCF_001807215.1 Corynebacterium sp. HMSC05D08
CGCCGCCAACATCCGACACAGAATCAATGCACTCCAAAACCGGAAGAGCCACTTTTTCATCGTTCTTCTACTACCCCAAAAGGGCATAAAAATGACCCGGTAAGACCGGGTCATCGGGAGCAAAGAGTCTAGCTCAGTTCTTGGCGAGCAGGTTCAGCATCAGCCTCAGCCTCAAGCCCGTCAATCTTCTCGCGAGCAAAGCGGTCCACAATCATGGCGATAGCACCATCACCGGTGACATTAGCAGCGGTTCCCACTGAGTCGATTGCAATGTAGGCGGCGATCATGAGAGCAACGAGAGATTCATCGAAGCCCATGTTCGCCTGCAGTAGGCCAACTGCCACCATTACAGCACCACCTGGAACACCCGGTGCAGCAATCATCATGATGCCCAGCAAGAAAATGAAGCTCATCGCCTTGCCGAAAGAAACATCCATATCGGTCATCGTGACGATGGCGAAGGCATAAAGCGTCAGCTTCATCATCGATCCGGACAGGTGGATGGTGGCACACAGCGGGATGACAAAGCCCGCAACTGGCTTAGAAATACCGTTCTTTAATGAGGATTCAAGTGTCACCGGAATGGTAGCCGCGGAGGATGACGTACCCAGTGCAGTGAAGTACGCAGGAGCCATATTCTTCAAAGCGGTAAACGGATTTTTGCCTGAGATGATGCCAGCAAGGATGTACTGGAAGATCAGGTAAACGATGGTCATAACGACGGCAAGGATCAGCACCTTTGCAAATGCAACCAAAACATCGCCCAGGTTTCCATTCATACCCAACGACAGGAACATACCGAAGATGTAGATAGGCAACAACGGAATGACGAAGCCCCAAATCACCTTGACTACAACGTTCTCAAATTCCTTAGTTATTGCGTAGAGATTGTCAGACTTTACCGCAGTCATGGCTACGCCAATGCAGAAGGAAAGCAACAACGCCGACATGACCTCAAATGGCGCCGGCATCTCGACGGTGAAGTAGGGAGCGAGTGCGCCTTCCTCAATATCGGAGACATTAGTGTTGATGGACTGACCCGCCAGAAGGGTGGGGTAGAGGGCAATCGAGAGACCGTATGCGATCAGACCGGAAATGATAGTAGAGCCATAGGCAATTCCGGCGGTGATGCCAAGCCACTTACCGGCACCGCGGCCGAGGCCAGCGATAGCAGGAGCGACGAGAGCGAAGATCAAAACTGGGATGAAGAAACCCAGGAAGTTACTGAACAATCCGTTAAAGGTGGCAAAAAGACGGCCGGCCCACTCCGGGAAGAAAGAGCTGGCAATGATACCTAGAATGATCGCAACGATGATCTTGAAGAGCAAAGAGTTAGTAATACCCTTGAGGTTCATATCGTTTTCTTTTCATTGTCGTGCGCTGAGTGTGACCACAAATTTCTATTGGTCGACACGCTCAGAATATTACCAAAGTACGTGAATAAATTACATATAACTGATGGATTATTTTGGCAGGCTACCCTCGATTTTCTTCTGACAAATTCAGGGTTAAACTAAGGGGCATGCTCGCGATCGCAATCATCTTCTTTATCCTTGCCGCTATCCTCCTCGTTGTCGGTGGACTGGCCACCGCACGAAAACTTCCGGGCAATAGCGTTGTAGGACTTCGCCTGGTGGAAATCCGCAAATCCAAAGAGGCTTGGGATAATGCACACGCGATCGCCGGCCCGTTCTGGGCACTCGCAGGAGTCTCCCTTGTTTTCGGTGGCATCGTAGCAATCTCCGCCTCTGGTTGGATGTGGACAATCCCGGCGTTGACTTTCGTCATCGCGGTGCTCGCCCTGTCCATCGGTTCCAACATGGGCTCCCGCGCTGCATTCCTGTGGGACGAGGCCCACAAGGAAGAAGAGGGTTGCGGCGATAGCTGTAATTGCGGCGACGGTGGTTGTGGTTCGGAGGCACCCGAGGTTGATCTCGGCGCACTCCGCAAGGCCGCTGAAAAGTCAGACCACGCCTAAAAACAGTTTCAGCCCTCGATTTCGGGGGCTATCTTTATACCCAATTTTAAAGACACAGTGACTAAAACGGCAGGGCCCGCTCTACAGGTTAAAAACTACGTCAGTGGTGACGATATTCTGCCGTTAATCAAATTCTGAAAATCTGAAGCTGGGTAAAGTCTGGGAAGATTGCACCAAGCCGCTTGGAAACGGCGCGGAAGCGTGCCGCACGCAGAACTCGCGCGCACAATGGATGACATGAAAGAAATGAACATCAAAAGCCTCGCCGTCGCGGCAGTAGCGGTATCCGCGATCGCCGTAGGCGCCATCATCAACAACGTAGGCACCAGCGGCGCCGACAAACAAGATTCTGCATTAGCCATTTACGATGATCTCGGAAACGAGGTTGGGTCTTACGATCTCGGGGGAGCAAACGCAGACTCTGTTCCCACTTGGGACCTAGAAGTCTAAAGAGTGAGATAGCTTAGAGAGTGAGATAGTCTAGAAACATGAATACGTGCTCTCGTCGTATGTTCCTCCTCGGCACCGCAACAACATTCGCCGGCGCCTACCTTGCTGCGTGTGGCAAGGAGCCAAGCGCAGAGATTGCCGCCACTGAGATCCCAGTGGGCTCGGCGGTCATGGTGGACAAAGTGATCTTTGTCCAGCCAACAGAAGGGGAGTTTAAGGCATACTCCCAAACCTGCCCTCACCAGGGAAGCTTGATTACCAAGATTGATGGCATGACCGCCACCTGTACTTCCCACTTCACGTCTTATAACCTTGCTGACGGTTCGGTCATCGACGGCCCGGGCACCAAGCCACTGACCGAGTACGGCGTCGAGTCGGACGGCACCACCGTCAAGAACGTCTCTGCTTAAGCCACAACAGCGCTTTAAGTTAGCACTATTGAATTACGGCGCTGACCCTCTAGAGCTTTAGGCACCCGGTAGCATCAGAGCGTTTCACGTGAATCCATTGTTTCACGTGAAACATCATAACTACTTTGCACGGCTATAGGAGGGGAGGGGCTCCAATGGCTCACCCAGTTCCTCAGCCGCGTGGCGTGCCCAGTAGGCGTCCTTCAATGCGGCACGCCCAATCTCGATGACATCAGCACGATCATCTGAAAGAATCTGCTCCGCGTGCTGCGCCTCGGTAATGAGACCCACCGTTGATACTGGAAGCCCCGCCTCTCGAACGCGCGTGGCGTACTCCACCTGATACTCGTGACCCACGGGGATCTCGGCGTGCTCGTTGCCGCCAGTAGAAACATCGACGAAGTCAACGCCATGTTCCCGCAAGAGCCTGGCAAATTCGACGGTTTGCTCCACGTCCCAGGCAAGACGGTCAGTAACCCAATCAGTCGCCGAAACGCGCATGATCAACGGCATCCCCTGAGGGATAACAGCACGAACCGCATCAACCACCTCAAGAGGGAAACGGACGCGGTTCTCAAAGCTGCCACCGTAGGAGTCGATACGCTGATTGCTCAACGGACTCAAGAAGTTGTGTAGCAAGTAGCCATGGGCACCGTGCAGTTCAATGGTGTCGAATCCTGCCTCCACGGCACGCTTTGCCGCAGCGGCAAAATGCTCAACTGTTGCAGCAATGTCTTGCGTGCTCATCTCGCGTGGGGCAGTGTAACCCGGGTAGCTAATCGCGGAAGGGCCTATCGTTTCCCAGCCGCCCTCCTCTAGCGGGACCGAGCCACGGGCGTAGCCAGGCAGCATTGGATAAGTCGATGCCTTGCGGCCGGCGTGGCCAAGCTGGATGCCGATCGGCGCGTTGAGGCTGTGGGAAAACTCGACAATCTCTTTCCACTTGTCGCGCTGTTCATCATTCCAGATTCCGGCGCACTTAGGGGAGATCCTACCTTCGGGGGATACAGCGGTAGCTTCAACAATGATGAGGCCGAAACCACCGGCCGCACGGGAGCCGTAATGAACTAAGTGCCAATCCTGCGGAAGACCCTCCACCGCCTGGTACTGACACATCGGCGGTAACCACGCACGGTTCGGGAACTCGAAGTCACGCAGGATAATCGGAGAAAATAGTTTAGTCATGGGCCTATGCTACCGATATGCTTTGAGGATGACTTCGCGCCTAAAGAGGATAGATCCGCTTATTCTCCTCATCATTTCCGCAGTGGTCGTGGCGATCATCTTTCCGGCACGCGGCCACTTTGCAGAGGTCTTTGACTCGCTGACCAACGTGGTCATCGCGTTGCTGTTCTACCTCTACGGCGCGCGCCTGTCCACACAAGAAGCCCTCAACGGTCTGAAGAACTGGCGCCTACACCTGACTATCTTGGCGTTTACCTTCGTCCTGTACCCGATCCTCGGCTTGGCTCTGCGCCCACTAACGCTGTTCATTTCCCACGACATGTACCTCGGCATCTTGTACCTCACCTTGGTGCCGTCCACCGTCCAGTCCTCCGTGGCGTTTACGTCAGTAGCCAAGGGAAACATCGCCGGCGCAATCGTGTCAGCGTCGGCATCGAACCTCGTGGGCGTCATCATGACGCCACTGTTGGTCATGGCTCTGATGGGCGCCGGAAATGGCATCTCTATCGACAGCTCAGTCTTCGTCGAAATCAGCCTCCTGTTGCTTGCACCATTCATCCTCGGCCAGCTGACCCGTAAGTGGGTCAAGGACTTCGCAGCAAGCAAAGGCACGAAGATTGTCGACCGCGGCTCCATCACAATGGTGGTCTACGCCGCGTTCTCCAAGGGAGTAGTCGATGGCATCTGGGGCTCAATCAGCATCTGGGAGATTGTGTTCTTGGTGGTCCTATCGATCTTGATGGTCGCCTTTATGCTCTGGCTCACCAAGATCCTGGGCTCCAAGCTTGGCTTCCCCCGCGCAGACGTCATTGCCATCGAATTCTGTGGTTCTAAGAAGTCCCTCGCTACAGGACTACCGATGGCCTCGGTCATCTTCGCCTCCGGCAGCACCTCGCTGGGCCTGCTGATTCTGCCACTCATGATCTACCACCAGGTTCAGCTCATGATCTGCTCCTGGCTCGCGGCCCGGTATGCTGGGCAGTCATGAGCACTCTGATGTACGTCCGCACCACCATGGAAGTTCCCGGCGTAGGTTCCGCCATCCACATCGCGGAGATGGAAGAGGTCGATGCTAATACCTGCACCATGCTGCGCATGATTGCGCTGGCGCCAAACGACGCCGTCGCAGGCGCAGCCACTCCTTCCAAAGCCGTGGGAAACGCAGACATTCCCCAGCGCCAGGTGCCACATCCCAACACCTACAACGACTTCCCCGACATCACGGCAGAGCACATTTCCGCTGACGAATTCGCGGCGCTATGGCGCGAAGCAGTGGCTCTTTACGGAGAGCTTTAGAATACGAAGTTAACCAGCACCATGTAGGCAGCGGTGCCGCCAAAGATGGAGAGGGCGGAGTCCTTCCGCCACCAGTGCAGCCCGGCAGTAATCGCCACGCCAATCAGAGCGGCGAGGATTCCGCCGGGCGCTTCTTTTTGCCCAAAGACCGTATAGACCACGAGCACTGTCATAACGCCGACAGGCATCGTCATGCCAAGCAGGCCAATAAACTGACTGCCCTTGAGCGCCTTGATGAAGGAATAGGGAAGCTGCCTAAGCAACACGGTAACGATGCAGACCGGGATGAGGACTGCAGCAACCATGGAGAGGGTTACACCGGCTGGCATTAGCGCTCACCCTTTCGCAGCACCATCGCAGAATCCAGACGCGGCGAGAAGTAGCGCAGGAGGAGCAAGCAGAAATAAGCCACCAACGCCACCATGAGAACCTGGCCAGGAAAGAGCACCGTGGCGAGAATGCCGCAGACTGCAGCAGAAAAAGGCAGCGAGTAGTCCTTATTGTTGTGAAAAGAATCCATGGTCAAAACTACGAAGAGCGCCACGAGAGCGAACTCGAGTCCTTTTACGTTTGGCGGGATAATCTGCCCAGCCAGCGCACCTACGATGCCGCTGAGCACCCACAATAACTGACAAAAGGCCTGGATGGTGAGAATGTTCACACCGGACAATCGCTCGTCACGCGGCTTGGCGGAAACGATGGCATAAGACTCGTCCGTGAGGGCATACGTGGAATAGGCGCGGCCCAAGAAGCTCTTAATATTGTCCCGCGGGAACGTGAGGCCATAAAAGATGTGGCGGAAGTTCACCATGAAAGCGGTGACCAACGAGGTAATCGCACTCGTTCCACCAGTGACCATGCTGATTGCGAGAAACTCCATCGAACCGGCGTAAATCACCACCGAAAAAATGGGTGCCCACCACCATGCGAAGCCGGTTTGGACAATCAAAATTCCGAAGGCGAGGCCGAGTGGGACAAGACCCACGGCCACCGCCCATGTATCTTTCAGTCCCTTCAGTATCTCCTCGCGCATGAGGAAATACTAGAACACTAGTTATCGTCGATGTTCGCAGGGTAAGTGGAATACAAAGGCAGCGGCATCGGCTGGCGCTTCATCACGTCGCCCCACAGATCCGCCGCGCCAGGTGTCAGGACATCTTGAGCAAGTGCGGGAGCCACGTACCAATCGCCCCGCTCAATCTCTTCTGCGAGTTGGCCAGGGCCCCACTCGGCGTACCCGGCGAAAAGCCGCGCGCCGGTGACGAGTTCAGCGATGTCCTCGGGTTCTGAGCGCAAATCGACATGAACGAGACGCGGGGCCAACTTGTTGAGCTGCGGGTGCTCCTCGATGCGAACGCCCTGTTTGGCCATTCCGAGGGCCACGACGGACTGCTGATTCAGCGGTCCACCGATGTACAGGGCCTGGGGCTTAGCCACGACCGGCAGCCACTCGGGCAGCACGTTAAAGACGGCCACCTCCGAGCGCTTGGTCAGGTCCACGCCAAAGGTCATCATGTCATTGTGCTCAATGACAAGGATGACGGAGCGAGCAAACTCAGGGGAAAGCGTTCCCGGCGCGGCGACGAGCAGCTGACCCGGTCCTGGTTCGTTGCGCTCTAGGGCGTTGAAAAGTCTGTCGGCATACATGTTCTACCTAGACTCCCACCACTCGCGCAGCTTCGCAATAGCAACGTCACGCTCGAGGGGTCCTTCCTCCAAGCGCAGCTCCTTGAGGTAGGACCACGCTTGACCCACCTCGGGCCCTGGGTTGAGCCCGAGGATCTCCATGATCTCGTTACCGTCGAGGTCAGGACGTACGCGGGCGAGGTCCTCCTTGGCGGCGATCTCAGCGATGCGCTCCTCAAGATGGTCGTAGGTGCGCTGCAGGCGCCGTGCCTTCTTGGCGTTACGGGTGGTGCAATCCGCGCGCACGATCTTGTGGAGGCGGGGGAGCAGGTCACCAGCATCGGTGACGTAGCGGCGCACAGCGGAGTCGGTCCACTGACCTTCGCCGAAGCCATGGAAGCGCATATGCAGGTACACCAGCTGCCCGATGGCCTCGATGGTGGCCTTGGGGTACTTCAGCTTCCGCAGGCGCTTGCGCACCAA
The DNA here is from genome assembly GCF_001807215.1 of Corynebacterium sp. HMSC05D08. NCBI lineage: Bacteria > Bacillati > Actinomycetota > Actinomycetes > Mycobacteriales > Corynebacteriaceae > Corynebacterium > Corynebacterium sp. HMSC05D08. The sequence goes on from NZ_KV788364.1 coordinate 7,429, forward strand.
CTTCGCACCAACGACTTCGTGGTGGTGGAAGGTCACCTTGCCGTCGGTGGTGTCACGCGTGTCAGGCTTACCGACATCGTGAAGCAGCGCCGCCCAGCGCAGGATCAGGTCGGGCTCCTCCTCCTGATCGATGGCCTGGCGCAAGACCGTGAGGGAGTGCGCGTAGACATCTTTGTGCTGCGCGTGCTCGTCGGGAGCCATGCGCAGGGCAGGAATCTCGGGGAAAATATGATCCAGAATTCCCGTATCAACCAGCAGTTCAATGCCGGTTTCCGGGTTCTTGCCCAACATGAGTTTGTCGAGCTCCCCCTGCACGCGCTCGACGGTGATCCTGCGGATTTCACCCGCCATTTCAGTCATCGCGGTCTTGACGCGCTCGGCCACGTCAAACTCCAGCTGGGAGGCAAAGCGCGCTGCACGCAGCATGCGTAGCGGATCGTCGTGGAAGGAGATCTCCGGCTTATCCGGGGTATCGAGGATCTTGTTCTTGAGATCCGTCAACCCTCCCATGGGGTCATGGAATTCGTAACCATCCTCTTTGAGCTCGATGGCCATGGCATTGACCTTAAAGTCACGACGCACGAGGTCGCCCTCCAGGGAATCACCGAAGACAACCTCCGGATTGCGGGAATCCCCGTCGTAGGAGTCGGAGCGGAACGTGGTGATCTCGATCTGCTGTCCCTTATATACAGCCGAGACGGTACCGAAGTCGATGCCTGTGTCCCAGACAGTCTCGGCCCATCCATCGAGGATTTCCTGGACCACCTCGGGGCGAGCGTCGGTGGTGAAATCTAGATCGTGGCCCAAGCGCGACAACAACGCATCACGCACGGAACCGCCGACGAGGTAAAGCCGGTTTCCGCGAGCTCGTAATTGCTCTGCGAGGCCACTGAGCGAGGCAAGAGTCGTTTCAACGCCGTTTAGCTGAGTGTCCTGAAAATTCACGGGTGTTAGTCTACTACGATTAGCAAGGATGACTAAGCACGAACAAGGCTCCCGCAGGCGGCGTCGCGGCCGCCGCCCGGAAAGGCGCCCGCAGCGCAACTCCATCACGCGCATGACAACGCGTGATGAGACCTCCGCGGGTGGACTTGTCGTGTCTGGGCTCGCTGAGGCAGTCGACGGAGACAACGTCGATCTTTCGCGCATTTACGTAGCCCTGATCGGCCGCCTCGACCGGCGCGGCCGCCTGCTGTGGTCGATGCCCAAAGGCCACGTGGAAAACGGCGAAGATAAACACGTCACCGCCGAGCGTGAGGTCTGGGAGGAAACCGGCATTCACGGCAAGGTCTTTGCGGACCTGGGCATGATCGATTACTGGTTCGTCTCTGATGGGGTGCGCATCCACAAGACGGTGCACCATCACCTGCTGCGCTTTGTCGACGGCATCCTCAACGACGAGGATCCAGAAGTCACCGAGGTTTCGTGGGTTCCTGTCTCGGAGCTCATCGAGCACCTCGCTTACGCCGACGAACGCAAGCTGGCGCGCATCGCTCATGACCTCTTGCCGGACTTGGCACGAAAGGAAGCCGCCGCAGGAAAGGCGACTCCGCGGTGAAGCGGCTTTCAGCGCTGATACTCGCAGGCCTATTAGCAGCCCCGGTTCCTGCGCAAGCGCAAACCAGACTTCCGGGCACCCTCGACTTCGATCTGCTTTCTGAAGCCACCGAAGACGGGGTCATGGAAGCGACCTTCCGCATTCACAATCCCACCGAGAACAAGGTGGAGGATCTCCAGATCAACAGCCGCCGCAACGATGCGGTGTCAACCACCGAGCAGGCTCAGGAAGAGCTGGCGGCGGGCGCCTACCCGTATTATGGGGCGTCGCAAAGCATAGGCTCAATCGATCCTGGTGAGACCAAGGAAGTAACTTTCAAGGTCCCGCTCTCGCTGGGGCAGGAACCCACGCTGGCCATGACGGAGCCGGGAAACTACCCGCTCCAGTTCACCCTGACGGGAATGCAGGAGGGCCAAGCCAACAGCTTCGCCGACGAGCGGATGATCTTTGAATTCAACGCCGAGAAAGCACCAAGCGCTGAAACAGAAGATGCCGCGGATCTGCCTGAAGAACCGAACGCACTGACAGTGATTTACCCGATCACCTCGGAGATCAACATCGTGCCTGGAGAAACCGGGGGAGAGTCGCTCATCTTGAGCGATGATCACCTGGCGGAGGAGCTGCGCGAAGGCGGCCGCCTTGATAAGCTGCTGGATTCCTACCTCGATCACGATCTCAAAGGCGCAGGCTGCGTCGCACTGGATCCCGCGTTAGTGGATACCGTAAACCGCATGGCCGAAGGCTACACGGTCAATGACACGCGTCCCTCCATCGCCGAGCGCCCCAAGCGCTTACGTGACTCCTGGTTCAATGACGACGCTTCGCAGCGCGGCAAGCCGGGTACTGGAGCAGCCGATGCCAAGGCTTGGATCGAGCGCCTTCAAAACCTGCAGTGCCACATGCCGCTGCCGTGGGCAAACACGGACATTAATGCCGTAGCTCATGTTAATAATGACTTCCTCACCTACGAGGCGCTCAATCGCACTTACGAAGACATCGTGGGCAAACCCACGTCCACATTGCTGCTTCCCAGTTCAGGGTACGTAAACCACAAATTTAAGCGGCCGGCGCTCGTAGCAAATAACACCGGTTGGGTGGGTCAGGCAGCCACTTTCGACGCCTCTCTTGGCTCCCTGCTAAACCCCGGCGCAGGTTACACGAACCCCTTCCTGCGCTATGATTTCGCGCAAGACTCGCCGGCCTCGCAGGCCTTGACCAGCGCGGCGTCGGTTAGCGTGGCGGCATCCGAGGGTGACGTGGTGGCAAAGCTGCCGAACTATCTGAGCCCGGAAACAGGGGAGCAGGTCCTCGACACAGCAACGAAGCTGTTGGACGCCGGAAAGGTGCGCCCCCGTGCGGTGACGGATCTGCCACTTGAAGAGACCGACCGCCCATTGGGCACGCCCTATGAGGACGAGTCTGCTTTCAGTGACGCCGACATCGTGCGCGTGGAACAGCAGGCGCGCTACACGGACGAGTTGACCAACATCATGGTCAACGATCCGGCTATTGCGATGACGCGCTACGACTTCACGCTCCCACTACGCCGCGACCTCCTTGTGGCGCTGTCGGGTGACTTCAACGACCGCCTGAGCAAGCAATCTGAGGTGTTACGCACGTTGCGCTCCTCAGTGTCGCTGATCCCACCTGGCAACGTTTACACGCGCGTCTCGGAGTCATCGCCGCTGCTCATCGTGGCAGAAAACGGGCTTCCGCTGCCTGTCGACGCCTCGCTCATCTACGAATCTGAAACAGCAACGCTTAACACTCCGTCGCGCGTGCGCATACCGGCAAAGGGTTCCATTACGGTATCCATGACCGCAAACATGCCTAACGTCGACCGAACTAACATCAGCTTGTGGTTGGCCACGCCGTCCAAACAGGCCATCTCCGAGCCGGTAAATATCGCAGTTCAGACCCGTGCCGGTATCGTAAGCGTGTACGGAGTCGGCGCCATCGCCGCTCTAACTCTCATTTTGGCCCTGCTATTCCGGCTGGGGCGGAGAAAAAAGAAAAGTTCCTAAAGAGATAGTTAGTTCCTTTTATGACTAATGAAAATGGCTCTCGTCGTCGCATTGTGACGCCCACGCCGCCGGCACCTGTGCCGGAAAAGAGGGTTGCACCGATGCCAGTGGCGGAAGACAAATCCGCGTTGAAAGGCGAACATGTAGAGACTGCTACTTCCGACGGCGCGGTTGTTCGCGCCACCGGATCCATGGCGATTGCCACGCTGATCTCCCGCATCACAGGCTTCCTGCGCAACGTTCTCATCGGTTCGTCGCTCGGTCCCGCGATTTCTTCCGCGTTCACCACAGCGAACCAACTTCCCAACCTCATCACTGAGATTGTCCTCGGAGCTGTTCTAACTTCCTTGGTCGTCCCAGTCCTGGTGCGTGCCGAGAAGGAAGACGCGGATAGGGGAGAGAACTTTGTACGTCGCCTCTTTACCTTGGCGTTCACTTTGCTGGGTATTGTCACGGTGGCCTCATGCATTTTTGCGCCCCAACTGACAACAATTATGTTGACAGATGACGGCGAGGTTAATGCCACCCAGGCAACGTCCTTCGCATATCTGCTTCTCCCGCAGATCTTCTTCTACGGCCTCTTTGCGCTTTTCCAAGCGGTACTCAATACCAAGAATGTTTTTGGACCTGGTGCTTGGGCACCGGTGGTCAACAACATCATCTCCATCGCGGTGCTGGTGGCATATCAAGTGGTACCAGGGTCCTTGCACCCAGAGGCACCATCTCCGGTTTCTGACCCTCACGTTCTCTTGCTGGCACTAGGTACCACTTTAGGTGTCATTGTCCAATGCCTGATCTTGTTCCCATACTTAAAGAAGGCAGGCATCAACCTCAAACCGCTGTGGGGTTTGGACGATCGCCTCAAGCAGTTCGGCGGCATGGCCATGGCGATCGTGGCTTACGTTGCCGTATCCCAGCTGGGCTACATCATCACCTCGCGTATTGCATCGCAGGCAGATGAAGGTGCTCCCTTTACTTACCAGCAGGCATGGCTGTTGCTGCAGGTTCCATATGGCGTTATTGGCGTCACGTTGCTCACCGCAATCATGCCACGCCTGTCCCGCAATGCAGCGGACGGTGACGTCAAGGCAGTCGTACGCGATCTCACCTTAGGCACCAAGCTGACCTTCATCGCGCTGATTCCAATCGTCATCTTTATGACCGGATTCGGCATTCCGATTGCCCGCGGCCTCTTCCAGTACGGTGCCTTTGACGCAGATGCCGCTGAGCTGCTGGGCCTAACCCTCAGCTTCTCGGCATTTACACTTATTCCTTATGCGTTGGTGCTACTGCATCTACGCGTGTTCTATGCCCGTGAAGAAGCCTGGACACCGACCTTCATCATTGCCGGAATTACCTTCACCAAGGTTGTTCTATCCATGCTCGCACCACACGTGGCGGATTCCCCAGAGCGCGTTGTTATTCTTCTGGGTACGGCAAACGGCTTTGGTTTCATTGCCGGTGCGGTTATCGGCGGCTTCCTCCTCAAGCGCAAGCTGGGCAGCCTCGGTGGAAAGGAAGTCCTGGGCACCACCTTGTGGGCCACGTTGTCTTCCGTAGCTGGCCTCGTTGTGGCCTTTGTCCTCAACATGGTCATCAATCTCGTTCTACCGGACTCCCTACCGCCTTTCGTCGAGCTCATCCGCTTGATGGTGGTAGGACTTACCTTCGTTATTGCAACTGGCCTGGTGCTCTCACGCTCTGGCTTGCCAGAGGTTATCAACCTGGGCCGCCAGCTGCAGCGCATTCCGGGAATGAACCGTCTTATCAAGATCGACGACGCCGAAGCCATCGAGGTCGAGGAGCCGGAGATCCAGGAAATCCAACCGATCTTCAACCAGGATGCGTTCAACTCCTCGCCAGTCCCACCGCCTATGTCGGCCGGCATTGTCCGCGGCCCGCGCCTGGTACCAGGTGCTCCAGTATCCGACGGACGCTTCCGCCTCCTTGCCGACTACGGTTCGGTCCCCGGCGCTCGCTTCTGGAAGGCCCGCGAACAAGCCACCGGCCGCGTCGTTTCCCTGACCTTCGTAGACACAACGGGCGAGGCTCCGATGGCTCCGGCAACCCCAACAGTGGCAGCACGTCGTTCTGCCGACATTTCTCGCAACACCCGCAAACTCGCCGAGCTTGGATTGGAAGCGGTGGCATCCAACATCCAGATTCTGTCCTACCGCCAGGGTTGCCTTGTGGTGGCCGACTGGATTGAGGGCACGCCGCTTAAGACGGTTGCGGAAGAAGGCGACCTCGATCCGCGTGCAGTAGCACGTGCGCTCGCTCCGCTGGTCGACGCCGCAACTACAGCGCACGAGCACGATCTTGTACTGGGTATCGATAACCGCAACCGCATCCGTATCGCTACGGACGGCGTCGCCAAGCTGGCGTTCCCTGCCGTACTCGAGCGCAATAGTGTGGAAACGGACGTCGATGGAATCAACTCCACCATTACGTTGCTGACCGAATCCACGGCATCTACGCCACAGGAACTACGCGACGTTGCACATTCTGAGCAGTCGCTCGAGGAGCGCGCAAAGGTCTTGCATGCATATGCAAACGAGACTGAGCAGACTCTGGAAGTGCATGAAGAAAAGGTCGAAGCTCCTGAAGCCACTCCAGGCTTCGGTGGCCGCGGCTACTCGGGATCGGGCGCGATCATCTTGGGTGTCTTTGCCACCATCTTTGTTGTGGGTATGGCTGCACTGACCGCGTGGATCATGTCTTTGGTGGGGGAGGAGTCACCCGTAACCAAGCCGACGCAGACCGTGACCAGCTTCCCGAACACCCCGCCGGTGCTACTCAAGGAAAAGTCAGCGTTCACTGTTCCGGATAACAAGGAACAGAAGGCACTCGTCGACGGCAAGGGTTCCGCGCGAGTAGACATCGCCGAGGGCGCACTCGTTACCTTGGAGAAGCCGACTCAGCTGCATGTGCTGCAGGTCAGCCAGTACGGTTCCACGGGCACTAAGTTCACCGTCTATGGCGTGAACACTGATAAGTTTGATCCGGAGGACCCCGAGGGCACCGAGCTGGCTAAGGGCAAACTCAGCGCCAGCAAGCAGGACATCGAGCTGAAGAAGGTGCAGAAGGGCTTCGACGGAGTCCTCATCATGTTCGACGGCAAGGTCGCAGTCTCCGAACTACAAACCGTGGGCTTGTCCTAATTTTATTCATCTCCTTATAGCGCCATCATGTCAGTTCAGGCATGGTGGCGTTCCCTTTTGGAAATAGCAACATTACTTCAAGCGTTGACTAATTTAGTGGCGCGAGTAAGCTATATGTTGTTACATCAACAAACGACAGTTTCGACCGCGCGGTTTCAAGAACTCGTTTCCGGAACTCGCCGTCACAGACAAAGCAGAATTTTTAGGAGAACATCATGATTGCAGGTACCTACGTACTCGACCCAGCACACACCACCATCGGCTTCGTTGCTCGCCACGCAATGGTTACCAAGACCCGCGGCAAGTTCGAGGACTTCGAGGGCACCATCACCGTTGCAGAGAACATCGCTGATTCCAAGGCTGACGTCACCATCAAGTCCGCTTCCATCAACACCGGCAACGATGACCGCGACGGCCACGTTAAGGGCGACGACTTCTTCGCAGTAGAGAAGTACCCGGAGCTGACCTTCACCGCTATCTCCTTCAACGTTGACGAGGCTGGCAACGGCACCGTTACCGGCGACCTCACCATCAAGGGCGTTACCAAGCCGGTCACCCTGGACGTTGAGACCGAGGGCCTCGCTGAGGATCCTTTCGGCAACACCCGCTTCGGCTTCGAGGCAACCACCAAGATCAACCGTCTTGATTACGGCATCGACTTCAACGCACCGCTGAAGACCGGCGGCGTCCTGGTCTCCGAGGAGATCAAGATCGAGCTCGAGGTCTCTGCAATCAAGCAGTAAGTCACACAGCACACTGCTGCTAACGCGCAACGCCCCAGGAAAACCTGGGGCGTTTTTCGTATGCAGCCAGGTGCTAGCCACTGCCACAGCCAGGTTCTAAAATGACCGTCATGTCTAACTCGAACTCTTCTCACCAGGCTGGCAGCCTCACGCATGCTGAAGCCATCGCCCGCACCCAGGCGATCGATCTCAGCTCCTACCATCTCCACCTCGATGTTTCGGGAGCACAAGACAACCTGACCTTCCCTGTAACCTCCCGAATCACCTTTAGCACCCAGGAGCCCGAGCTCTTTGTGGACTACCTCGGCGAGCAGGTTACGAGGGTCGCTGTGCAGGGCGAGGACGTAGAGGTCGACTTCCACGACAGTCGCATATACCTCCACGAGCTGCCGGTGGGAGAAGAGATCACCGTGGAAATCCAAGGTGTCTCTGCGTTCTCCCGCACCGGCCAAGGCATGCACCGCATGGTGGACAACGCGGACGGCAACACCTACCTGTACTCCCACTTGGAGCCATCCGATGCCCGACGCATCTTCCCGTGCTTTGACCAGCCGGATCTCAAGGCGGTCTTCTACACCACCATCACCGCGCCAGAGGGTTGGCAAGTGCTCTCCAATCAGCCGGAGGTGCGTCGCCAAGCAGCGGAAAACGCAACTGCCGCGAACGCTGTAACCGTGGAGTTCAACGAGACCCCACTGCTGTCCACCTACCTAACCTCCTTTGCCGCCGGTCCCTACATTGTTAAGACGCGCACCTGGCGCGACATCGAGCTCCGCGCCTTCGCGCGCGCCTCGATGGAGGGCTACCTCGATGACGAGATCCTGGAAATCACCGCTCAGGGCATGGATTTCTTCGACGAGGCCTACAAGTTCCCATACCCGTGGGGCAAGTATGACTCCATCTTCGTTCCCGAGTACAACCTCGGGGCCATGGAGAACCCAGGCCTCGTGACCTTCACCGAGACCTATCTTTTCCGCTCCCGCGCTACCCGTGCGCAGCGCGCGGGCCGCACGAACACCATCCTTCACGAGATGTCCCACATGTGGTTCGGCGATCTCGTCACCCCGCAGTGGTGGGATGACCTATGGCTCAAGGAATCCTTCGCCGAGTTCATGGGCGCAGATTCTTCTGTCGAGGCCACCGAGTACACCGAGGCATGGACCAACTTCGCAGGTCAGCGCAAGAACTGGGCGTACCTGCAGGATCAGCTGCCCACCACGCACCCCATCAAGGCAGACATCCCTGACGTTGACGCCGCCCGCCAGAACTTCGACGGCATCACCTACGCCAAGGGCGCTTCGGTGCTCAAGCAGCTGGTGCATTACGTGGGCCGCGAAAACTTCTACGCCGGCGCCCGCGACTACTTCCGCAACCATGCTTTTGCGGCCGCGACCTTCGACGATCTGCTCAGCGCCCTCAAACAACACACCGACCGCGACCTGGATGCCTGGTCCACCGCATGGCTCAAGACCTGGGGCCCGGACACCCTGACACCGGAGCTGCACGTTGAGGGTGACAAGATCACCGAGCTAGCGATCCTCGCCGAGGCAGAAGACCGCACGCGTCCGCACCGCTTGAACGCTGCGCTTTTCGACGCCTCCCTGCACAAGTACGCAGTCCTCGACATCGATGTCGCTGGCCCGCGCACGATTGTCGACGAGGCTTCCGGCCTGCAGGCACCGGCGCTGTTGTTGCTTAACGACGGCGACCACACCTACGCCAAGGTGCGCTTCGACGAGACCTCCTTGCAGACCATCCAGGACAAGCTCTCTGATATTGATGACGAGCTCTCCCGCGCGGTCATCTGGACTTCCCTGTGGAACCTCACCCGCGATGGCGAGTGGCCGGCCCAAAACTACGTCGACACCGTGCTTAAGCACGCCGTAGGGGAGGCTCCCTCCCTGCTCACCACTGCTTTGTCCAACGCCCAATTCGCGGTCAACCACTACCTTCCGGAGTCCCCGGATTATGCCACCCAGATCTGGGAGCTGCTGCAGCAAGCGGAGAAGGGCACGGATACGCACTTGCTGCTGACCCGCGCCGCTATCAATGCGCTGGGTAGTACCCCGGAGCCGGGCAACGACCGTTTGCGCGCAGTGCTTGACGACGCCACCGATCCCGACATCCGCTGGGCGGTGCTGCGTGCGCTCGCGGCACGCGAAGCGGTCTCCCAGGAAGAACTCGACGCCGAGAAGGAGCGCGACAACACTTTGACCGGTGCAGCTGCTTACCTGGGCGCTTCCCGCTCCTTCCCGGGCTGCAAGCGCGAGGTCTTCGACATGGTCCGCGAGCCGGGCGCCTACTCCAACGCAGAGGTGGATTCCTTGCTCGCCGCATTCAATGCGCCGCGTTCGAAGCACCTCACCGAGCCTTTTGCGGAGGAGTTCTTCCAGGTACTCGACAAGATCTGGCAGGAGCATCCGATCGAAATCGCCAATCGCCTGGTCCGCGGCCTTTATCCGGAGCTCGAGATGGCCGATGCCGCCACCGACGAATTCCTGCGCGAGGAGCGTCCGCGTGCGCTGCGCCGCGTGCTGCTCGAGTGCCAGGATCACCTGCGCCGCACCTTGCGCGTGAAAAATGGTCAATAGAGTAGACACTCTTCGCTAGCGTCCGGTAGAACCCCTCGGATAAAACAGGTTTAAGTACTTGTTGATCCGGGGGGAATCTACATGGCTGATCGCAGTGATCACGAACTTGTTGACGCATTCATAGCAGGGGATAACAAAGCCTTTTCGCTCATCGTGGAAAGACACCGTGCCAGGCTGACCATGGTGGCACGACGCTATACGCACAACGACACCGATGCGCAGGATGTACTCCAAGAAGCACTCTTGCGCGCAAGCTGCAACCTGCACAAATACCGCAGGGAATCCGCGTTATCTACATGGCTGCACCGTTTGGTGATGAATTCGGGATATGACTTCCTCAACCACCGAGCCAACCGCGAAAATGCTTCGCTGGACGTGGACTTTGTCGAAGATGACAGAAATCATCTCTTGGCTCACAACCCCAACGAGAACCTCGAGGACACACTGGCCGTCCGGGAGGCCATGGAGCTTCTCCACAAAGACCACCGCGAGGCCCTGTATTGGACCGACGTCGAGGGCTACGCCATCGCCGAAGTAGCTGCTTTCCAGGGAGTCGCTCCCGGCACCATTAAGTCCCGCCGCGCACGGGCGCGGCGAGCGCTTCGAGAAGCAATGCTGCAGGGAGCAAATACTTAAAAAGGAATAACGCTCCCTGACCTCTCGTTGAATGAGAGGTCACGTTTAAGCATCAACCCCGTTTCTGATACCCGTAATTTAACGTAGCGCGGGTAGGATCTGTGGGGTTGATCCAGCAGTACATTGCAAGGGAGTTATTTAAATGACCGTCCACGATGTCGCCATCGTAGGCTCCGGCCCTGCCGGTTACACCGCTGCGCTTTATGCCGCGCGCGCTGAGCTCAAGCCGATCGTATTCGAGGGTTTCGAGTACGGCGGCGAGCTCATGAACACCACCGAGGTGGAGAACTACCCAGGCTTTCAGAAGGGCATCATGGGCCCAGAGCTCATGGAGGAAATGCGCTCCCAGGCAATCCGCTTCGGCGCTGACCTGCGCATGGAGGTTGTTGACTCGGTCGAGCTCGAAGGCGAGATCAAGAAGCTGCACGTAGGCGACGAGGTCTTTGAGGCCCGCGCCGTCATCCTCGCCACCGGCGCCGCTCCACGCTACCTGGGCATTCCAGGCGAGGCAGAGCTTTCCGGCCGTGGCGTTTCCGCCTGCGCTACCTGCGACGGCTTCTTCTTCAAGGGTCACAACATCGCCGTTGTGGGCGGCGGCGACTCCGCAATGGAGGAAGCAACCTTCCTCACCAAGTTCGCTGAGACCGTCACCATCATCCATCGCTCTGAGAACTTCCGCGCTTCCAAGATCATGCTGGAGCGTGCAAAGGCCAATCCACAGATCAAGTGGGCTACGAATAAGACAGTGGAGCGTGTGATCGAGGGCGAAGGCAAGGTCGCCGGGCTCGAGATCAAGGACGCAATCACGGGTGAGGTTTCGACGCTGGACGTAACCGCAATGTTCGTTGCCATTGGCCACGATCCGCGCTCCGCCTTCCTTGAAGGCCAAGTCGCGCTCAACGAAGGCGGCTACGTCGTTGTTGATCAGCCTTCCACCAAGACCAACCTTCCGGGTGTCTTTGCCTGCGGCGACTTGGTCGATGACCACTACCAGCAGGCTATTACCGCAGCAGGCTCCGGCTGCCGCGCAGCCATCGATGCTGAACATTTCCTCGCAGAAAGCCGTTAAACATTCATGAGCAACGTAAAAAACGTAACCACCGACTCCTTCCGTACCGACGTAATCGAGTCCTCCGCCTCCAAGCCTGTCGTCGTTGACTTCTGGGCTGAATGGTGTGGCCCTTGCAAGAAGCTTTCACCAATCCTCGATGATGTCGCGGGCGAGCTTGGTGACGACGTCAAGGTCGTCAAGGTCAACGTCGATGAAGAGCGCACTCTTGGCGCCATGTTCCAGATCATGTCGATCCCTTCCGTGCTGATTTTCCGCAACGGTGAGAAGGTCGACGAATTTGTTGGACTTCGTTCGAAGTCTGACATCGTGGCGCAGATTCAAAAGCAGCTCTAGCTGGTAGCCTTATTCACATGCGTCTCAGGACGCACAGTATTAACACGAGAAAGGGGTAGGTGTGAATCGCGTCCTTCACATTGGCGACCAAAGTGTCCGAGTCGCTGAGGCACGTGCAACCCTCGCCCGCCTCGGCCTCATGAAGGATTACCAGGGAACTCTGTCCGACTGGAAACAGCAAAAGTACTCCGAGTCAGACAAAATCTTTGACGCCGAACTATCCGAGGTCATCAAGGCCTTCCAGCAGTCCCGCGGCATAGTGCCCAGCGGCGTCATTGATGATCTCACCCTTCGTGAGCTGCGCCAAGCGTCTTATACCCTTGGTGCACGCGTACTGGCGTACGAGCCGGGCAACGTTCAGGTTGGTGACGATGTCGCGCAACTCCAACAGCAGCTCCAGGAGCTTGGCTTTTATCAACAGCGTGTGGACGGTCACTTCGGCCCAGACACTCACGCGGCGCTGGCTGAATACCAATTGAACTACGGGCTGCAAAATGATGGTGTCTGCGGCCCCACGACCATCAATGCGTTGAGCCTGTTGGGGCGCCGCATCACGGGCGGTTCTGCACACAACATTCAGGAGCGCGAGCGAGTTCGCAACGCTGGCCCAAAGTTGGCCGGCAAGCGAGTGGTCATCGATCCTGCGCTCGGCGGTGCGGACAAAGGCCAACGCGTTAAAGGGCGCTTTGGTGAAATCAGCGAGGAAGACCTCTTGTGGGATCTTGCCGAGCGCGTCGCCGGCCGTATGATTGCCGCGGGCATGGAGACCATCATCTCCCGCCCTCGCACGGATAACCCCACCACTAAGGACCGCGCTGAGCTGGCCAACGCTTTCGGCGCTGATCTTGTCATTTCTTTGGCTTGCGACAGCTACCAAAATGACAAAGCTAACGGTGTTGCGACCTTCTACTTCGGATCAGAGCAGGGCAACTCCTCACTGATCGGTGAGACCCTCTCCGGCTTCATCCAGCGTGAGATTGTCGCACGTACGCCGTTGCAGAACTGCTGGAACCACGGTCGCACATGGGATCTGTTGCGTCTTACTCAGATGCCGGTTGTGCAGGTTGTCATGGGCTACCTCACCAACCCAGGTGACGTGGCTATCTTGACCAACCCACACATGCGAGATGACATCGCGGAGGCAATCGTTGTTTCCGTTAAACGTCTCTACCTGTTGGATGAGGACACCGCAGTAACAGGCACCTACAAGTTCGACGAACTACTGCGCGCCGAGAAGGCCTAAGCCCCCTTTGGCCAACGTGGGCCAAGGGCTTAGGCCAAGGCCCTAGCCAGCATATCTTCCACTGCCGCATCCGAAAGCAGATCGAATGCTGGTGGGAGATCAAGGCGCAGACGAGGCGTAATTGGGTGGTCTTGCACCACCATGAAACCCGCTGATTCGAGTGTTTCCACTGGAAGCAACCCGATGAAGGCGGGTTTTTCGCGTAGGAGGAACTCCGCTTCCTTGGCGTCGCGGTAGCCAAAAGCCTCGACAGCGCTGAAATCGCGCGAGGTAAGGTTCATCACCGCGGCGTCGAGAAGCACTGCTTCTAAACCCCGCGCCGCACGGTGCGATTTCACAAACAACGAGGACAAAATAGCCGCATCTTCAGATACCGGTGAGGAAGGAAGTTTCGCGGCACCTGGTGCGTACTCGGAAGGGCAAAAGAACACCGTGGCTTCATCGCCAACGGTAAGTCCACAGTCGCCGTGGCTGAGCAGCATCGCCGAGATCCAAGCCTCCTTCTCAAAGGCCGGATCAACGACGGCAGTTTTGAGCTCCCAGAAAACAGATCGAGCCGCCAAGGGGTTGATGGTCACCCCTTCCTTGACGGACTCGACCAGCATTACTTGCCCTCGATGAGCGCGAGGATGCGCTCAAAGTCTTCCTGATCTCCGAACTCCACGACCATCTTGCCCTTACGCTTACCCATGGTCACGGTGACCTTGGTGTCAAAGCGATCGGAAAGACGCTCAGCAGAGTCGGTGAAGTATTGCGGCTGGGCAGCAGCAGGCTTCCTTTCCTGCTGTGGCTTCTCGCCCTTCTTGTAGAGGGTTACAGCCTCCTCAGTAGCGCGCACGGAGAGGCCCTCTGCGATGACGCGGTTAGCCACGATCTCCATGGCCTCGGTGTCCGGAAGACCAAGAATTGCACGGGCGTGGCCGCCCGACAAGGTGCCGGCCGCAACGCGCTTTTGGACGTTGACCGGAAGCTTGAGCAGGCGAATCATGTTGGTCACCTGCGGGCGGGAACGGCCAATGCGATCAGCCAGCTCGTTCTGGGTGACACCGAACTCTTCCAGCAACTGTTGGTAGGCATGCGCCTCTTCCAGCGGGTTCAGCTGAACGCGGTGGATGTTCTCCAGCAACGCATCACGCAGGAGGTCGTCATCCTTGGTGTCGCGGACAATCGCCGGGATGGTTGCAAGCCCTGCCTTGGAGGATGCACGCCAACGGCGCTCACCCATGATGAGCTCGAAGCCGCCCTCATCAGCCGGGCGCACAACGACCGGCTGCAGGAGACCAAACTCCTTAATGGAGTGAACAAGCTCTGCGAGGCCCTCTTCGTCAAAGACGGTACGTGGCTGCTTAGGGTTCGGAATGATGTCACCGACCGCAATCTCACGGTAGGTGGCTCCGATGACGGAAGGCTTGGCCTGACGCTTTTTGGAGTTGGACTGCTGGATAGTCGGAGCACCCTTCACGCGGCGCTTATCACCAGCTGGACCGCCGGTAGCAGCACCAAGGATGATGTCAGCAGCGTCGTTGCCCAGGCGCGGCTTACGGGAGGGTGAATCAGGGCCGGAGGGAATAAGAGCTGCCAGACCTTTACCGAGTCCACCTTGCTTATGTTCTGCCATGCTTTATTATCCTTCCAATTCCGCGTAAATCTCTGGGCTAACACCAATGGCGCCAGTGGTGGGGTGTGGGCGATAATCACCGCGGGAATTCAGTTCCCGGGCCGCCGCCGAATAAGCTCGCGCACCGGTGGAGGTTGGGTCATATTGAATAACAGTCTTGCCATAACCTGGTGCCTCGGACACACGCACCGAACGCGGAATTACATTACCAAGAACTACGGCACCGAACTGTTCGCGCACTTCACTAGCCACTTGCTCGGCCAACTTCGTGCGGGCGTCATACATGGTGAGCAATACCGCGGAGATGTGTAGCTCCTCGTTGAGGTGCTCACGAATCATGGAGATGTTACCCAACAGCTGGCCCACCCCCTCCAGGGCGTAGTACTCACACTGAATAGGAATGATGACCTCTTCGGCACACGTCATTGCGTTGATGGTGAGCAAGCCGAGGGAAGGCGGGCAATCGATGAAAACGTATTCGAAGCCATGCTCCTCAAGGAAGCCCTTGTGCAGCGCGTCATAAAGACGGAACTCACGACGCACCAAGGAGACCATTTCGATCTCAGCACCCGCCAAGTCAATCGTGGCTGGGATGCAGAAGAGGTTAGGGCTGCCGGGGGAGGACTGCATAGCCTGTTCCGCGGTGCGGTCCCCGAGAAGTACCTCATAGCTAGAGTCAGTGCCCGAGGTATGAGCAGCACCCACGGCAGTGGAGGCATTGCCCTGCGGGTCCAGGTCGATCACCAACACTTTCTTGCCGGCTTCAGCAAGTGCCGCGGCAAGATTGACAGCCGACGTGGTCTTGCCGACGCCGCCCTTCTGATTCGCGATGGTGATAAGACGTGGATTAGTCATGCCGTCTACTCTAGTTCACGCGAGGGACACGGATGATAGTCGTGCCCTTAATGGTTGTGACCTCGGCTTTTCCGCCGCCCGCGCGTTTGATGTCAGCGGCGTCACGCTCCAGCTCCTCATGAACCGAGGAACCCTTGAGTGCAATCATCTCGCCGCCAATCTTCACCAACGGCAGAGACCACTTGGCGAGCTTGCCCAGCGGAGCGACTGCGCGGGAGGTAACGATGTCAGCACCCTTCACAGCCTTCTTCACAGGGCCTTCCTCGGCGCGGCCACGGATAACGGTGACGTTGTCGAGGCCGAGCATCTCCTTGACCTCTAGGAGGTAATTAGAGCGCTTGAGGAGTGGCTCAATCAAAGTGATGTCGAGATCTGGGCGGGCGATAGCCAGTGGGATGCCAGGCAGGCCTGCGCCACTTCCGACGTCGATGACGCGGGCGCCTTCCGGCATCACTTCGCCGATCACGGCGCAATTCAGGATGTGGCGATCCCATAGGCGAGGCACTTCGCGGGGGCCCATAAAACCACGAATGGACCCGTCTGTAGCGAGTGAATCGTGGTAAGTCTGCGCGAGGTGCAGACGGGAGCCAAATACTTCAGACGGGTCCAATTCGGACACTTAAAACTCCTGTGTGAGGTTGTGTTTAGTTGTTGTTGCTGTTCTTGCGCTGCTTCTTGGTGCGGTTGTCCTTCTTGCGAACGCCCGGCTTAGGAGCAGAGGTGCGCTTAAGCTCAGCCTTAGCAGCCAGCTCGCGCTCTTCTTCCTCGTCCATCTTCTTGTACACGATGCGAGTCTGGAAGAAGGTCCAGACGGTATTGGCCAACATGTAGAACAGCAAACCAATAGGCCAAATAGCACCGGAGAAGACCAGCATGCCTGGCATGACCCAGAGCATCATCTTGTTCATGATGGCCATCTGCTGCTGCATCATCTCCGCGTTCTGACCCTGCGGGGCGGCAGTCTTACCGGAAGCACGGCGTGCCTCCTGGCGGTTGAGCGACATACGGGCATTGAAGTGGGTCAAAACCGCAATGATGACAATCAACGGAACGATGATGACCGCTGCCTGCGACATCGTGATGCCCTGCTGATCCAGAATCGGCGAGTTCACGCGCAAGTTAGCAATCAGCGGAACGCCAAAGATCTTGGCGTCCAGGAACTGCTGCACCAATTCCGGCTTGAAGATGTAGTTCGCAGTGTTCGCGTTGGCGTCGACGCTCATCGGCTCGCCTGCTGGGTGTCCAATGCCACCTGCGACCTGAACCGTACGGTCGAAGGAGCGCAGAACGTGGAACAGACCAATGAACATTGGGATCTGAGCTAAGACTGGCAGGCAGCCTGCCATCGGGCGAACGCCAGATTCCTTGTAGATGCGCTGCATCTCTTGCGCAGCCTTGGTTTGGTCATTCGCGTACTTGGTACGCAGCTCCTGGATTTGCGGCTGGATTTCCTGCATCTTGCGGGACGAGCGCAGCTGGGTAATGGTTGGCTTGACCATCACAGCCTTCAGTGTCCACGTCAGCAAGACAATGGATAGAATCCACGTGATGCCCTGGGCGGGATCCATCACGAAGCTCAACAGCCAGTGCCAGAACCAGAGGACGGCCGAGATTGGCCAGTAGATGAAATTAAGCAAGGATTTTCCTCAGTTGTTGTTCGTGCCGGGTACAGGATCAAATCCTCCCGGATGCCAAGGGCCGCATTTGCAGACCCTAGCGATGGCCATGCCGGTGCCTTTGAAAGCTCCGTGAACGGAGAGTGCTTCAAGGGCATAGGCACTGCATGTCGGTTCAAAA
Organism: Corynebacterium sp. HMSC05D08; assembly: GCF_001807215.1. Classification (NCBI taxonomy): domain Bacteria; kingdom Bacillati; phylum Actinomycetota; class Actinomycetes; order Mycobacteriales; family Corynebacteriaceae; genus Corynebacterium; species Corynebacterium sp. HMSC05D08. Next base: position 25,060 of record NZ_KV788364.1, read on the forward strand.
CGACAGGTGGAAACCATCTTAAGGGGTGACAGATACTTTTGGTAGAAGCGCACCGCCTTCACCATCGGTTTTGCCGCCCCATGCGCGTGCGGTATTTCCTCACCGGAGGAATTTAGATATCCCATTTGCGCAGTGCCTTACGGATATCTTTTGCGAGTTGCTCACTAGAGGCCGCTGCGCTAGCAGGAAGCGCCCGGATGACAATGTCGGCGGTGGGAGGGAGGGCGTCGAAAAGCGACATGCACACATGCCGAAGCCGCCGGGAGGTGCGGTGGCGAACCACTGCGTTCCCGACGGCTTTCGAGACCACAAGTCCGAATCGCGGGCCAGAGGCTGCGATGTCGTGACTTAAGTCTTGGCTTTTGTTGTTACGGTAGTGCACAACAACAGTGCGTGTACCCGCCCGGCGCCCGCCCTTAATCGTCCTGCGGAATTCCGCGGGTGAGGTGAGCTTATGCTGGGCTGGAAGCACGATTATGCCGACAGCTTTGCGCGGCCCTTCTTACGGCGAGCTGCGACGATTGCGCGACCTGCACGGGTGCTCATGCGGGTGCGGAAGCCGTGCTTACGAGCACGACGACGGTTGTTGGGCTGGAAGGTACGCTTACCCTTTGCCACGATTATCTCCTTGAAGTTGTGCGCAGGGCTCCGGGAAGTAAATTCCTGAGCCCCACTGATGAATGGTTGCGTGAGTGGTTAGTAACCCTCGGATGGGTTCACCCTCACGCGCAACATCGGTTTGTTGCGATAGACCATGACAGATTACGTGACGAATGCACCCTGAAACAAATCGACACCCGGGTGTACCCAGAATTACAAAGATGTTTTTATCTGCAGCTAAACGGCTACTTTGCGGGGTCAGAGCACATACGGCGGCTTGCATTTTAAGTTCACGCCGTGCAAGCGCCGAAAAGCGTTAGACAGTCCCGCTAACTCGGCGGTAAAACTAAAGAATCGAATTCCACAGCTACCCACAGACTGTGAATAACTCTAAATCTACACTTTAGACTTTTTGCATTTTAGCAGCTAAAGACCCTAAAGTACCCTATAGCGAGTTATCCACAGCTATCCGATAGGCTGTGGATAAACAATTCATCCACACTTGTGGATAACTCTGTGGAGATCGAGGTCGTACCGCAAATCCCAATGTGGATACTTCCGTGAAATTCACTGTTATTTTCTCCGTCCAAACTAGGGTCCCACACTAGGGTCCACACAAGGTAGGCGCTTTGTCTGATCAACAAGCGGTGCTTAACGCCAGCTGGCGAGCAGTAGTCGAAGACCTGCTCGCTCAATCTGAGAAACCCAACTCAGATGTACCGAACTTTAACCACACGCAGCGGCTGTACCTGCAGCTCGCGCGACCCATCATGATGATGGATGGTTATGCGTTGCTGGCAGCACACAACGAAACGGCCAAATCCGTCATCGAGAATGACTTAGGTCCGCACATCTCGCGCGCCCTCGCACGCCATTTGGGTCGCCCATGTTCACTCGCTGTAACTCTGGCGAACCCGGAGGATGACGCAGCGCTTAACGACACCGCCAGCACTCAAAGCCAGCCTCAAAACCAGGCGCCGTTTCAGTCATCTGCTTCGACGCAGCACTACGGGCAGCACTCTGTGCCGCAACCTAACCAGCAGCAGGTTCAGCGTCCCATCCAGCAGGAAGCCAACCAAACACAGCCACCAGCCTGGCAAACCAGCCACGCTCCGGCCAGCTTGGATGAGCTTGCCAATCACTACAACCAGCAACAACACTCCAATGCCCGCATTCCGCGCGAGGCACCGGCTCATGATCCCAATAGGGAAGAGTCGCTGAACCCGAAGCACACTTTCGAAAATTTCGTTATTGGTTCTTCAAACCGCTTCGCCAATGGCGCGGCCGTGGCCGTGGCTGAGAACCCTGCGCGTGCCTATAACCCGTTGTTCATTTGGGGCGGTTCTGGCCTGGGTAAGACTCACCTTTTGCACGCTGCCGGAAATTACGCGCAGCTGCTGCATCCGGGCCTGCGCGTGAAGTACGTATCCTCTGAGGAATTTACGAACGACTACATCAACTCCCTGCGAGATGACCGCCAAGAGTCATTCAAGCGCCGCTACCGCAACCTCGACATCTTGATGGTTGATGACATTCAGTTCTTGGAAGGCAAGGAGTCCACGCAAGAGGAGTTCTTCCATACCTTTAATGCGTTGCACCAGGCCAACAAACAAATCATCTTGTCCTCCGACCGTCCGCCAAAGCAGCTGACCACCCTGGAGGATCGCCTGCGTACCCGCTTCGAGGGCGGCCTCATCACGGACATCCAACCGCCAGATCTCGAAACGCGCATTGCGATTTTGATGAAGAAGGCTGCCGCGGATGGCACGGAAGTCGATCGCTCGGTGCTCGAACTGATTGCTTCGCGCTTTGAATCTTCGATTCGTGAGTTGGAAGGCGCGCTCATTCGCGTCTCTGCTTATTCCTCCTTGGTCAACGAGCCGATCAGCTTGGAGATGGCAGAAATTGCTCTGCATGATCTCGCTCCGGACTCCGCGGGTCGCGAAATTACAGCAACCGCCATCATGGAGGTCACCGCAGAGTACTTCAATATCGACGTCGAGACCCTGCGCGGTGCTGGAAAGAAGCGCGCCGTCGCGCACGCGCGTCAGCTCGCCATGTACCTGTGCCGCGAGCTCACTGAATTGTCATTGCCCAAGATCGGTGATCAATTCGGAGGCAAGGACCACACCACTGTTATCTATGCAGACCGCAAGATCCGTAAGGAGATGACAGAAAATCGCAATACCTATGACGAGATCCAGGCGCTGACCCAACGCATCAAGAATCACAGCCACTCTTAGTTCTGTATTCGGTGTTCTGTATTCGGTGTTGAGTATTCACCGCCAGCTTCTGTTTAAAACCGCCCGCCACCTGCCTAGGTGGCGGGTTATTTTTTATCCACAGCGTTATTCACAGTTGTGTAATTTCATTGTTGTAATTCGTAGATCTTCCTCACAAATTTCTTTTCCACAGCGCATTCCCGCTGATCAGGAGCCTGTGATCAGCGCTGTGATCAAATTCCACAATTCTGGGGATAGGTTGTGGATAAAACCGACACCCGCCCAGTTACTCACAATTTTTGTCATTTGATCACACAGATCCCACAACTCAGATCACAACGCTGATCAGTGCAAAGAGCTTGTCATTTACAGGGTTATCCACAGATCTCACAACGGTTATTACTACTACTAACTAAATTCTCTGATCTATGAAGTAAAAAGAGGATGTGTGTAATTCGACGCTCCGCTGGGCCCAAGGCCCAGAGCAAAGAGTGAATTACAAAAGTCTGTCGTGTCGGAGCTATGCGGTAAGTTGGAAACAGCTTTTGTGACTTACAAAAACACCGCGTTAGAACGCCTCACCACAACAACCCAGCAAGGAGCTCGTCGAGACCATGGACCAATCTGTGTCATTTCGTGTTGCCAAGGATGATCTGGCCAACGCAGTTGCTTGGGTAGCCCGCAGCCTGCCCTCCAAGGTGACGCAGCCAGTGCTTCGCGCAATGCTGATCACCGCGGATGACAATGGTTTGGAATTCACGGGCTTTGATTACGAGGTTTCCACCCGCGTCCGCATCGCTGCCATGGTCGATGAGCCAGGCCGCATCGCCGTTGCAGGAAAACTCCTCGCGGACATCGTTGCCTCTCTTCCGAACAAGGAGGTGGAGATGACTCAGCAGGACTCCAAGGTGCTGCTGACCTGTGGTTCTTCACGTTTCGAGCTGCCTGTCATTCCGCTTGATGATTACCCGCAGCTGCCAGTCTTGCCCGAGGTCACCGGCACGGTGAACCCACAGCTCTTCGTTGAGGCCATCAGCCAGGTTGCCTCTGCAGCAGGCAAGGATGACACCCTGCCTATGCTCACCGGTGTGCACATGGAAATCCACGGCTCTCACGTAGAAATGACAGCCACTGACCGTTTCCGCCTGGCCATGCGCACCTTCGAATGGGAGCCCACCTCACCTGACGTCGAGGCCAAGCTCTTGGTCCCTGCAAAGACCTTGCAAGACACCGGCCGCTCCCTGGATACTCACCTCAACATCCCGGTTGAGATCGCGGTGGGTACCGGTGAGAACATCGGCGCTGAAGGCCTGTTCGGTCTGCACGCAGACAACCGTGAAACCACCACTCGCATGCTCGATGCAGACTTCCCCAACGTCTCCCCGCTGCTGCCAAAGACGCACACCGCTATGGCAAGCATCGAGGTTGCGCCGCTGCAGGAAGCCATCCGCCGTGTGTCCCTGCTGACTGACCGCAACGCGCAGATCCGCATGGAGTTCTCAGAAGGCCAGGTCACCCTGGCTGCTGGTGCAGATTCCGGTAAGGCCGATGAGACCCTGCCATGCGCTTTCACCGGCCGCGATGAATTCGTCATCGCCTTCAACCCGAGTTACCTGAAGGACGGCTTGGCCGTCGTTCATACCGACCGTGTTGTCTTCGGATTCACCGAGCCTTCCCGCCCAGCCATCATGATCCCAGAGCCGGAAGAGATGCCTTTGGCAGATGAAGATGGAGTCTTTCCAACCCCGGAGACTAACTTCACCTACCTTCTCATGCCGGTTCGCTTGCCAGGTTAATGTTCATCCGCGAACTCGACGTCCGGGATTTTCGCTCGTGGCCTGAGCTCAGCATTGAGCTCGGCCCGGGAATCACGTTGTTCGTCGGACGCAACGGCTACGGCAAGACCAACATCGTCGAGGCCATTGGATACGTAGCTCATTTGTCCTCGCACCGCGTCAGCCATGACGCGCCGTTGGTGCGACAAAGTGCAGTAAATGCACGCATTTCGACGACGGCCGTAAACCAGGGCCGAGAGCTGACTGCCCATCTGCTCATCAAGCCGCATGCAGCCAACCAAGCGCAGATCAACCGCACGCGGCTCAAGAGTCCGCGTGAGTTACTCGGCGTGGTTAAGAGCGTGTTGTTCTCCCCGGAGGATCTTGCGCTCGTGCGCGGCGAGCCCGCTGAGCGCCGCACCTATTTGGACAACATCATTGCGTCGCGCACCCCGCGTTTAGCAGGCGTAAAGGCCGATTATGACAAGGTCTTGAAGCAGCGCAATGCGCTGCTGAAGTCGGCGTCGTCAAGCTTGCGTCGTGGGTACGGGGACAGCGATGGTGCCTCGGCCTTAGCCACCTTGGACGTGTGGGATGCGCAGCTGGCACGTCTCGGTGCGCAGGTCATCGAGGCACGTTTGGCGCTTGTCGACGCCCTGTCGGAACTCATTCCTTCCGCCTACGCAGGTCTGGCGCCGGAGTCGCGGCCGGCTCATATCGAGTACAAGTCCACCATCGATGTTTCTGATCGGGAAGTTCTGGAAGCCGTGATGCTGACAGAACTTGCTGCTAAGAGGCAGCGTGAGATCGAACGCGGAGTTTCCTTGGTGGGGCCGCATCGCGACGATTTGGTGTTGAACCTTGGTACGCAACCCGCCAAGGGCTTTGCCAGCCACGGCGAGACGTGGTCATACGCCATTTCTTTGCGCTTGGCCGAGTTCAATTTGTTGCGCCAAGATGGAACCGACCCGATTCTCATCCTTGATGATGTCTTCGCTGAGCTGGACGCCAAGCGCAGGGAAAAGCTCGTGCATCTTGCTGCAGAGGCCGAGCAAGTGTTAATTACCGCTGCCGTTGATGAAGATCTGCCGGGCAACCTGGAACCCATCGTGCGCTACGAGGTCACGGTGACAGACACCGAGGATGGCAGAATTTCTGAAATTTCAAAAGTTGATGACCAAGTGAGTGGCGATGACTGATCCCGTCAAGGACTTCTTTGATCGTGTGCGCGCGAATTCCAAGAACGCGCCAAAGCTCAACAGACCTGCGCCAAAGATGAACGTCGAGGCTCCCAAGGAGCAACGGAAATATCAGGTGGGAAGGCCCACTGGACCCGATGGCCGGCGCCTGCGCCGCAGCCTCGACGTCCCTAGTCTCGGGGCCGCATTGAGCAAGGAAATCTCCCGCCGTGGCTGGGAGAGTGATCTTGCCGATGGATGGGTCATGGGCAACTGGACCAATTTGGTGGGGGAGCGGATCGCCGCCCACACAAAGCCCGAGCGCATCAAGGATAAAGTGGTTTATATTTCCTGTGATGCTTCCGTTTGGGCCACCGAACTGCGATATCTGCAGCGCCAGATCCTTAAGAAAATTGCGGAGCGCTTAGGTCCCGATGTCATCGTTGAGCTGCGGATTCAGGGGCCAAAGCAGCATCGAAACTACCAAGGCCGGCAGTGGGTAAAGCCCCAAGGATCGCAAGATACTTACGGATAGGCTATAAAACTCGGATCGAAAAATCGGGCTAAATTCCGCCCTCTGACTGGTGTGGAGTGCTCTTCAGTAGGGGGACACCGTGTAGAATGGCTAAAGTCTTAGATTTTGCTATAGCCAAAAGGAGTACACGTTTCCGTGGCTGAAGAACACGCATATGATGCCGGTTCAATTACCATCCTGGAAGGCCTCGAGGCCGTCCGCAAGCGCCCGGGTATGTACATCGGTTCTACCGGTGTGCGCGGTCTACACCACCTCATTTGGGAGGTTGTAGATAACTCGGTGGACGAGGCAATGGCTGGCTATGCCACCAAGGTCGTCGTCAAGCTGCTCGCTGACGGTGGCGTCGAGGTCATCGATGATGGCCGCGGCATTCCTGTTGAGATGCACGCTACCGGTGCTCCAACCGTCCAGGTTGTTATGACCCAGCTGCATGCCGGCGGTAAGTTCGACTCTGATTCCTATGCCGTTTCCGGTGGTCTGCACGGTGTCGGTATCTCCGTCGTGAATGCACTGTCGACCCGCGTCGAAGCAGAGATCAAGCGCGATGGAAAGCACTGGTACCAGAACTTCTCTAACGCTATTCCTGATGAACTGGTCGAGGGCGGAAACGCGCGCGGAACGGGTACCACCATCCGTTTCTGGGCTGATCCAGAGATCTTCGAGACCACCGAGTATGACTACCAGACCATTGCTCGCCGTCTCCAGGAGATGGCCTTCCTGAACAAGGGTCTGACTATCGAGCTCATCGACGAGCGCGTGACCAAGGAGCAGCTCGAGCTCGAGGCAATCGCCGATGCTGAGTCTGGTGAGACCGCTCTCGAAGCTGAGTCCTTCGATGACATTGACGTTGACGCTGAAGCTGATGGTCCGAGCGAGGAAAAGCCGGCAAAGAAGCTGCAGAAGAAGGTTGTCTACCACTACCCAGACGGCCTGATTGACTACGTAAAGCACCTCAACAAGACCAAGACCTCCATTCACCCGACCATCGTGGCTTTCGATGTCAAGGGAGAGGATCACGAGGTTGAGGTGGCGTTACAGTGGAACCAGGGCTACAAAGAGTCTGTTCATACCTTTGCGAACACCATTAATACCCATGAGGGCGGTACTCACGAAGAGGGCTTCCGCGCTGCGTTGACCTCCTTGATGAACCGTTACGCCAAGGAACACAAGCTCATCAAGGAAAAGGATGGCAACCTTTCTGGTGAGGACTGCCGTGAGGGTCTCTCCGCAGTCATCTCGGTCAAGGTCGGTGACCCACAGTTCGAGGGCCAGACTAAGACCAAGCTTGGTAACTCTGAGATCAAGGGCTTTGTCCAGCGTGCCGTAAACGAGCACGTCAACGATTGGTTCGATGCTAACCCGGCTGAGGCAAAGGCCATCATCAACAAGGCTGTTTCCTCCGCGCACGCACGTGTTGCAGCGCGTAAGGCCCGTGAGATGGTGCGTCGCAAGTCTGCAACGGACCTGGGTGGTCTGCCCGGTAAGCTCGCTGACTGCCGTTCCAAGGACCCGAAGATTTCGGAGCTTTACATCGTGGAGGGTGACTCCGCAGGTGGTTCCGCAAAGGCAGGCCGTGATTCGATGTTCCAGGCAATTTTGCCGCTGCGCGGCAAGATCCTGAACGTGGAGAAGGCCCGCATGGACAAGGTTCTGAAGAACGCCGAGGTCCAGGCAATCATTACTGCTCTGGGTACCGGTATCCACGAAGAGTTCGACATTGAGAAGCTGCGCTACAACAAGATCGTGCTGATGGCCGATGCCGACGTTGACGGCCAGCACATCGCAACCCTGCTGCTGACACTGCTCTTCCGCTTCATGCCGCAGCTGGTTGAGGATGGCCACGTCTACTTGGCTAATCCGCCGCTGTACAAGCTCAAGTGGGGCAAGGGTGAACCTGGCTACGCCTTCTCTGACGACGAGCGCGACAAGCTGCTCGCCGAGGGCCTGGAGAACAACCGCAAGATCAACAAGGATGACGGCATCCAGCGTTACAAGGGTCTGGGCGAGATGAATGCGTCCGAGCTGTGGGAGACCACGCTCGACCCGTCCACCCGTATCCTGCGCCGTGTCGACCTTGAAGACGCGCAGCGTGCTGACGAGCTCTTCTCCATCCTCATGGGTGACGATGTCTCGGCTCGCCGTTCCTTCATTACTCGCCGCGCGAAGGACGTTCGCTTCTTGGACGTTTAATTTTAGGTGTTCGGACCTGCACGCAGACCGATAAAGCTAAAGGCCTTGTAGAAACATGATCTACAAGGCCTTTAGCTTGTTTTAGCGGTTAATACGTCTTACAGTTCCACGTCGATTCCGGGAAGCGTGACGCTCTCGGAAAGGTCAGCATGGCCCGGCTCAACGTTGAAGATGGAGCTAGACGGTGCCGATTGGGCGTCGATAAGCACCTGCTCAATTACCTCTGCCGGGATGGATTCCGGCAGGTAGGCACGGGCAGAGTGGCGGCTGCGGATGAATTCAGAATAGTTATTGCTTGAAGTCATGCGGGCCAGACTACACCCCTTTAATGCATGTGCTTTTGTAGGATGCGGCCGAACTCAGGGACGTGAGGCTCAACGATCTTGGAGACCTTGTTGCGCAGAGAGTTGTAGGCCTTAGCCAGGGCCGCGTTGTTGATCTGATCGGCGTTGCGGTCTGCCACGTTCATCAAGGAATCCGTGACCCGCTTGTCATTGCCGCCGAGGTAGGAGCCAAAATCATCCTGTGCGGAAGACTGGAATTCCTGCCAGTAAGACTCCAGCTCACCGAGCAGATCTGGGAGCATGCGGTTGATGCCCTTGGAAACGATGTCGGAGTCGACCTTCTTTGCCGCGGAAACCGCGCCCTTGATGGCCATGCCGGTGATACCGGACTGCTCAGCGACGACCTTGTCCACCAAAGAGACGAGTTCTGCCACCACAGCAGTGCGGATGGGGGTTTCCAGGAGCTGGGAAAGACTAGACATGCGCCTAATCCTACTGAAGCTGCAAGGTTTCGGAGGTGGCGCGTTTGAGAGAAGCTGGGCAGTAATAAGTCAGCGTAAAGAAAGCCTGTCTTCTATTTCCATGTAGACGCGCGCGCAGACAGTGGCAAAGGCGTCGTTGTGCGCGTTTAAAGCGGGGTAGGCCACGAGCAGGTCGCGCATGGCCCGGGCGGCCTGGACCCTGTTTCCGTGGATTGCGATTCCCTCCATTTTCGCCGTGCTTAACGACGCCGCGGCCACCAATGCCCCAAAGTTCGTCACCGTCACCTTGTGCTGGGCGCAGAACTCGCGGGCGACGAGAAGGAGCTGCTCAGGCGTCATGGGCGGGCCCTTCGGATTTCGGCTTCCAACTCGGCACGGCCGGGGAGGAGGTGGCGTGCGGTGTCTTGCACGGCGGCGTCGGAAAGCGTGCGTGCTGCAGCCGCAACTACCGCGCGCACCACCGCCTCGTGCTTGGAGGTGCCTTGGGCGGAGGCGAGGAGCGTGAGCGCGTGGTCTTGTTCAGGTGTTAAACGAAGGGTCATGGCCATGCCTAAACGGTATCACTGTGATATCACCAGCGCGGCGTAAGAGGCGCTGGAGGCCTCAGAGGGTAGAATTTGCGGTTATGAGTGACCAAAATGGCGATCTTTTTGATCGTATTCAACCGATTGATATCAACGAGGAGATGGAGTCGAGCTACATCGACTACGCCATGTCCGTCATCGTCGGCCGTGCGCTTCCGGAGGTTCGCGATGGCCTCAAGCCCGTGCACCGCCGCATCCTTTATGCGATGTTTGACTCGGGTTACCGCCCAGAGCGCGGCTACGTAAAGTCCGCCCGCCCGGTTTCTGACACCATGGGTCAGTTCCACCCGCACGGTGACTTCGCAATTTATGCCACGTTGGTGCGTCTGGCGCAGTCCTGGAACATGCGCTACCCGCTGGTTGACGGCCAGGGTAACTTCGGTTCCCGCGGCAACGACGGCCCAGCGGCAATGCGTTACACCGAGTGCCGCATGACCCCGCTGGCCATGGAAATGGTCCGTGACATTCGCGAAAACACCGTCGACTTCTCCCCGAACTACGACGGCAAAACCCAGGAACCTGACATCCTGCCTTCCCGCGTTCCGAACCTGCTGATGAACGGCTCTGGCGGCATCGCCGTTGGTATGGCCACTAACATCCCGCCGCACAACCTGAACGAGCTGGCTGAGGCTATCTATTGGCTGCTGGATAACCCAGAAGCCTCCGATGAGGAAGCACTTGCAGCCTGCATGGAGCGCGTGAAGGGCCCAGACTTCCCAACCGCAGGTCTCATCGTCGGCGATCAGGGCATCAAGGATGCCTACACCACTGGCCGCGGTTCCATCCGTATGCGCGGCGTGACCTCCATCGAGGAGTCCGGCAACCGCCAGACCATTGTCATCACCGAGCTGCCGTACCAGGTCAACCCGGACAACATGATCTCCAACATCGCAGAGTCCGTGGCTAACGGCAAGATCGCCGGCATCGCCAAGATCGAGGACGAGTCTTCCGACCGCGTCGGCATGCGCATCGTGGTCACCCTGAAGCGCGATGCCGTCGCTCGCGTCGTGCTCAACAACCTCTACAAGCACTCCCAGCTGCAGACCTCCTTTGGTGCCAACATGCTCTCCATCGTCGATGGCGTGCCGCGTACCCTGCGTCTGGATCAGATGCTGCGCTACTACGTTGCGCACCAGATCGAGGTCATCGTTCGCCGTACCCAGTACCGTCTGGATGAGGCCGAAAAGCGCGCCCACATCCTGCGTGGTTTGGTCAAGGCCCTCGATATGCTCGACGAGGTCATCGCGCTTATCCGCCGTTCCCCAACGGTCGACGAAGCGCGAGAAGGGTTAAAAACCCTTCTCGCGGTAGATGATGTACAGGCAGACGCCATCCTGGCGATGCAGCTGCGCCGTCTGGCAGCCCTGGAGCGTCAGAAGATCATTGACGAGTTGGCTGAGATCGAAGAGATCATTGCTGACCTCAAGGATATCCTCGCCCGCGAGGAACGCCAGCGTCAGATCGTCCACGACGAGCTCGCTGAGATCGTCGAAAAGTACGGCGATGAGCGCCGTACCCAGATCGTGGCCGCTTCTGGCGACGTCACTGACGAGGATCTTATCGCCCGCGAGAACGTGGTCGTCACGATCACCTCTACTGGCTACGCAAAGCGCACCAAGGTTGATGCCTACAAGGCGCAGAAGCGCGGCGGGAAGGGCGTGCGCGGTGCGGAGCTCAAGCAGGACGACATCGTCAAGAACTTCTTTGTCTGCTCCACGCACGACTGGATCCTCTTCTTTACCAACTTCGGCCGTGTTTACCGCCTCAAGGCTTATGAGCTGCCGGAGGCAGGCCGCACCGCACGTGGCCAGCACGTGGCTAACCTGCTGGAGTTCCAGCCGGAGGAGAAGATCGCACAGGTCATTCAGATTCAGTCCTACGAGGACGCTCCTTACCTCGTCCTGGCCACCAAGCAGGGCCGCGTCAAGAAGTCCCGCCTCACCGACTATGAGTCCGCTCGTTCTGCTGGCCTCATCGCTATCAACCTCAACGAGGGCGATGCGCTCATCGGTGCTTCCCTCGTCGACGAAGGCGATGACATCCTGCTGACCTCTGAGCAGGGCCAGGCCATCCGCTTCACGGCTGACGACGACCAGCTGCGCCCGATGGGCCGTGCAACAGCCGGTGTGAAGGGTATGCGCTTCCGCGGCGATGACCAGCTGCTGTCGATGTCCGTGGTCCACGACGGCGGGTACCTGCTCGTGGCCACCTCCGGCGGCTATGGCAAGCGTACGGCGATTGAGGAATACACCCCGCAGGGCCGTGGCGGCCTGGGCGTGATGACCTTCAAATACACCCCGAAGCGCGGCAAGCTCATCGGTGCGATTGCAGTGGACGAGGAAGACGAGATCTTCGCAATCACCTCTGTTGGCGGTGTTATCCGTACTGAGGTTAACCAGATCCGTCCTTCTTCCCGTGCGACCATGGGCGTTCGCCTGGTCAACCTTTCCAACGACGTCGAATTGCTTGCAATCGACCGCAACGTTGAGGACCATGGTGAGGAAGACGCTCAGGCTGTGGCCAAGGGCGAGAAGTCCGTGGAGGATGTTCAGCAGGAGCACCTGAAGATTGCGGATTCGAAGAACACTAATGATGAGGGCAACGAGGAGTAATCCATGGCAAGACGAGACGTAACCCTTACGCGAATCTCCCCAATGTCGGCGTTTCGCGTGGGCTTGGCGATGTCCCTCGTCGGCCTCGTCGCATGGATCCTCGCGGTATGCATCTTGTACTTCGCCTTGGACCAGGCGGGAATCTGGGATTCCCTCAATAGCCTGGTTGGCGGCGTGGGTGGCGCTTTCGAGGTCACTTTTGGTGTGGTCTTGTCCATCTCGGCGTTGATCGGTGCCATCGTGGCCGTGTTCGGCACGTTGATGGCTCCGCTACTGGCGTTCATCTACAACTCCATCGTGGACGTCTTCGGTGGTTTCAAACTGGGTATCCAAGAGAGCGTCGACTAAGACGAAAAGCATTTAACCGGCACCTGATTTTAAGTGTCGGTTTTCTGCTTTTATTAGCCCTCTGACCATACGATTTGTGTTATCTCGCAAAGAGTATGTAAAGTTACAACTCGTTCCGCACAAGGGCCTATAGCTCAGTCGGTTAGAGCGCATCGCTGATAACGATGAGGTCGCAAGTTCGATTCTTGCTAGGCCCACCACGGAACAATGGGGCATTAGCTCAATTGGTAGAGCATCTGCTTTGCAAGCAGAAGGTCAGGAGTTCGATTCTCCTATGCTCCACAGCCCGGAACCCGGCACCGTAATGGTGTCGGGTTTCTTTGTTGTTTGGGGGCGTGCACCGTTCCCGGCACTCATCGACAGGATGAAGAGCAGGGGGGGCGGGTGCCCCCAATGGCGAACTTAGCTAATTGCTATTCGTCTAGAGAATCGAATAATTGAGCAGGTTAGGACAAAATTTCAGCGAACCGTAAAGCTTGTTAAGTTGCCATTTACGAATGTCTCCTAACCTGTTGATTCGGTGCCAGATTTCCGCGATTCTGTGAAGAGTTGTCCATCCAGAAATTGCGAGAAACGGAGATCCAGTGGACCTCTACGAGTATCAGGCCAGGGACCTTTTCGAAAAGCATGGCGTACCCACCCTGCGAGGCATCGTCGCTACCTCGGCCGTCCAGGCCGAAGAAGCAGCCGCCAAGCTCGGCACGCCCATTGTTGTGGTCAAAGCCCAAGTCAAGACTGGCGGCCGCGGCAAGGCTGGCGGTGTGAAGCTGGCTAAGAGCCCAGCTGAGGCGGCAGAAAAGGCCGAGGAAATCCTCGGCCTCAAGATCAAAGACCACACCGTGCGCAAGGTCATGGTGGCCGAGGGCGCCGACATCGCCGAGGAATACTACTTCTCGATCCTCTTGGACCGTACCAAGCGCCGCTACCTAGCGATGCTCTCCAAGGAAGGTGGCGTGGAGATCGAAAAGCTCGCCGCGGAGCGTCCTGAAGCGCTCATTCGCCGCAGCTTCTCTCCCCTCGATGGTATGACAGACACTCTCGCCCGCGACATGGCCTATGAAGCAGGCTTTGTGGAGGAGGACGTCGCCAAGCTTGTGCCCGTCTTTAAGCAGCTCTACAAGGTCTACACTGCGGAAGACGCCACCCTGGTGGAGGTTAACCCGCTGGTGAAGACCGCACAGGGTGACATCATCGCCCTCGATGGCAAGGTGACGCTCGATGGCAACGCGGAGTTCCGCCACAGCGAGCATGCCGCCCTGCACGATCACGGTGCCACGGATCCGCTGGAGCTCAAGGCGCAGCAGATGGGCCTGAATTACGTAAAGCTGGATGGCTCGGTGGGCATCATCGGCAACGGCGCGGGCCTGGTGATGTCCACGCTCGACGTCGTGGCATATGCGGGCGAGGATCTGCCTAATCAACCCAAGCCCGCGAACTTCCTTGACATCGGCGGTGGTGCCAACGCAGAAGTCATGGCTAACGGCCTCGAAGTGATCCTCGGGGATCCCCAGGTCAAGTCCGTATTTGTCAACGTCTTCGGCGGAATCACCGCCTGCGACGAGGTGGCCAAGGGCATCGTGCAGGCCTACAAGATTCTGGCCTCCGATGGAATCGAGCCGAAACCGCTCGTCGTACGTCTCGACGGCAACAACGCAGAGCTTGGACGCAGCATTCTCGACGACGCGCACCTGCCCAAGCTGGAGCAGGTTTCCACCATGGACGCAGCGGCTCGCAAGGCCGCGGAGCTGGCTGAATAGGAGTAACAATGTCTGTTTTTCTCAACAAGGATTCCCGCATCATCGTCCAAGGTATGACCGGCGCCGAGGGCATGAAGCACACACGCCGCATGCTCGCCTCCGGATCAAACATCGTGGGCGGCGTCAACCCCAAGAAGGCCGGTGAGCGCGTCGACATCGAGGGCCAGCAGATTCCAGTCTTCGGCTCCGTGCGCGAGGCTATGCAGGCAACCGACGCCAACGTCACCGTCATCTTCGTCCCCGCCAAGTTCACCAAGGACGCGGCTGAGGAAGCCATCCGCGCGGGCATCGAGCTGGTCGTCATCATCACCGAGGGAGTTCCAGTCAAGGACACCGCGGAGCTCTTCGCGCTTGCGCGCGAGTCGAAGACCCGCATCATTGGCCCCAACTGTCCAGGTCTTTATAGCCCTGGCCAGTCCAACGCAGGCATCATCCCAGCGGAGACTGCTCCGAACCCGGGCAAGATTGGTTTAGTGTCCAAGTCTGGCACGCTGACCTATCAGATGATGTATGAGCTCTCCGACATTGGATTTAGCACCTGCGTGGGCATTGGCGGTGACCCAATCATCGGAACTACCCACATCACGGCCATCGAGGCCTTTGAGAAGGACCCCGAGACCGAGGCCATCATCATGATCGGCGAGATCGGCGGCGACGCCGAAGAATATGCCGCACGCTATATCAAGGAGCACGTGACCAAGCCGGTGGTGGCCTACATTGCTGGTTTTACCGCGCCGGAGGGCAAAACCATGGGGCACGCAGGAGCGATTGTCTCTGGAGGATCCGGAACCGCAGAGGGCAAGAAGGCTGCGCTTGAGGAGGCCGGCGTGAAGGTCGGCAAGACTCCGAGTCAGGCGGCGCAGCTTCTCCGGGAAGCGCTGAAATCTGCCTAGCAGATGCTTAACCTCTAAACCTTCGTTGCTAGAATAAATTTCATGACCGAGAAGGACAAGAAGTGGCTCGATGAGGAGGAACTCTCTTCCTTTGTATCCCTCATGGGAGTCACCATCCGCTTAACCAGCATTCTGGATGCCCAGCTGCGTGACGACGCCGACTTGAGCTTCTTCGAGTACACCGTTCTGTCTCGTCTTTCCGAGTCGGAGAATCGTGAGATGCGCATGCGCGACCTTGCGTACACGGCGAACGGCTCGCTCTCTCGGCTTAGCCAGGTGGTCACGCGTTTGGAGAAGCAAGGTTGGGTTACGCGCCGTCCAGATCTGAATGATGGCCGCACCACGCTGGCGCAGCTTACCGACGCCGGCTGGGATAAGGTTGTCGCCACCGCGCCTGGGCACGCCGCCCAGGCGCGTCGTTCCGTGATGGACAACCTCACTCGCACGCAGGTGCGCCAGCTCAACCAGATCAACGATCGCATCCTCGCGGCCATCGAGAGCGATGAACGCTACGGCGGGCGTTACTAGGCCTCATTAGCTCGGCGGCAGGCCTCTGCGCGCCGAGACGGTCTTGTCGAAAGGAATCCAAAAGCGCAAAGGTGCTTGTTTATTCTTACTGATGCCAATTCGCGGCCCGCAGACCCACTCCGGCTCTTGCTCACGCTCGGTGAGTTGAATTGGTGTGCCGTTATCTTCCAGCGTGAATCCCAGTGCTTTTCCGAGGTTCCCCGGCCCACGGGCGAGGTTATGGAAGTCGGTGGTGCCGCGGCGTCGGAAAGCGAGCTCGGTACCTTCGATGACCTCGCCGCCGCGTAGTAGACATCCTTGGCCCGTGCCCTCCGGGGCGCACACGATGTTGCCGTTGCGGTGGATGCCGTAGGAGGCGTAGACGTAAAGGCGCCCGGGTGGGCCGAACATCGTAGCGTTGCGCGGGGTCTGGCCGTTGTAGGTGTGCGCTGCCTCGTCATCCTCGCCGAGGTAGCCCTCAACCTCGGTGAGGCGGATGCTGACGCCGTTGAAGGTGAGAGTTGCCCCCAAGAGTTGGGGTGCAACGACATCTGCGGGGGCCGAGAAATCAATCATTAGCTCCGAGAGTAGTACTGCTTTCCGGGCTGTGGGTTGGGGATAAGAGTATCGAGGCTGACCGGCTCGAGGCCCTTGGCGCGCAGACCGTCGATGACGCAGCTGGCAGCATTAACCGTGGTGGCGTGGATGTCATGCATGAGGATGATGCTGCCTGGCTGCGCGCCGCTGACGGCAGCGCTGCATACGTGCTCGGAGTTGCGGTCCTTCCAGTCCAGCGTGTCCACAGACCACATGGCCTCGGCTTGGCCGTTGGCTTTGGCCGCGGCGTCGACAGTGCCGTTGGTGGCGCCGTACGGCGGGCGCAGCCAACGAGGGCTCTGGCCGGTTGCCGCCTTGATGGCGCCGGCACCTGCCTTGATTTCCCCGTCGACGTCGCCGGCAGCGAGCTTGTTCAGCTCACGGTGCGTGTTGGTGTGGTTGCCGATGGTATGGCCCTCCGCCTGCATGCGACGCAATAGCTCCGGGTGCGCGGTGGCGTTGGGCGCTAGGACCATGAAGCTGGCGTGGGCATTCTTGGACTTCAGGGTGTCGAGGAGCTGGTTGGTGAGGGGGCTGGGGCCATCGTCATAGGTGATGGCCACGCAGTTGGCGCAGTTGGGGGCGGTTTTCGCTGCGGACTGTGCTGGTTGTGCGGGGTGCTGAGCGGGCTGCGCTGCCGGTGCTGGCCGCGAGGAACCCCACTCCGGCGGAAGGGTGTTGAGGAAGCGGTCGGCTTCTTGCTGGAGGTTAGGCAGCTGAACTGCCGGTAGTTCAACCGTGGGCAGCGGGGGAAGAGCGGCCTGTGCCGTCGCGGGTAGGGCCGCGGCGGTGAGGAAGGCAACGGTGGCAACAGCGAGGCGGCGCATGGTGAAGGACCTTTCTAAGCGAGGAGTGGACAGATCCTTGATTATGGTGGCTACTTCCTATAAAAACCCTAGTGACACGCAACAGAAGTGAAAATTGTTATCTTTTGTGGCTAATGTGACTCGCGTAAAAGCCTATGCCACCTGGATCGAACGGATGTGGTTGCCCAGTCCGCGCCGAGTAAACACGGTCTTGGCGGTGCGAGGGTCGTCGGCCGCGCCCATGGTCAGCAGCAACGGCACGTAATGATCGGCGGTGGAGTGGGCAATGCGCGCGCCCGGTGCTTTGTCCATGTAGGCCATGAGCTTGTCGACGTCGCCCGCGTGAATGGCATGCGCCGCCCACTCATCGAAGGCATCGAGGTGGTGTCCGGCGTAGGCACTGTGGCTGACGAAGAGGGCGGGCATGGGTCCGTCGCTGGGCTGCCAACGGCGGTGCTGGTCAGCTAGGGGAATTGCCCGTTCACGGAGATCGAAGATTGCGCCTGCTGGGCGGGTTACTTTAAAAGTAAAGTAAATTAGGTGTGTTGTGGTGGGGATTTTTTCGCGCGGGCTCGGTGGAGTAGTATTAACCGCACTGGGGCATTAGCTCAATTGGTAGAGCATCTGCTTTGCAAGCAGAAGGTCAGGAGTTCGATTCTCCTATGCTCCACAGCCCGGAACCCGGCACCGTGATGGTGTCGGGTTTCTTTGTTGTTTGGTGCATGCACCGTTCCTGACACGTTTGCTACTTAGACCTAGAAGCGCTTCACCAGCACCACATGGCCCTCCGACTCACCGACCGGCTCGAACCCCATAAATAGGTAGAGCCGGTGCGCACGCTCATTGGCCAGGGCCACCGAGAGCGAGGCGCCGGGAGCGCCTAAGTCGCGGGCGAGGTCCGTGGCGGCGCGAATAAGTAAAGTGCCCATGCCCTGCGAGCGGTAGCGCGGCTCCACAGCAAGGGCGAGCTCCGGAATTCCCTCTTCCACGTGCCCGTAGCCGTGGCGCTGCTCAGTTCCCCAGTTCAGCCACACGCCACCAGCGGGAACGTTGCCCTCCCACGCGATGAAGCCGCCGCGGGAGGGCTCCCATCCGGCGAGGTAGTAGTCGAAGTCGGCGTCGAATTGCGGCGTGAGCTCCTTGTGCTCCTCACCGAAAGTGTCCGTGAGGAAGTTGAGGCGGGCCAAGTAGGTGCGGTCCGCCTCGCTTAAGGGGCGCAGTTCGAAATCAGACATGGTGGCCAGCTTAGTGGCCGTGCTCCCACTGCGCATAAGCCTTGGCATAGCGGCCGCCGAGCGCCATGAGGGAGGCGTGCGTGCCGTCCTCTACGATTTCGCCCTGCTCCATCACGATTATGCGATCCGCCTCGCGGGCCTGGTCTAAGCGGTGAGCCACCACCAACGCAGTGCGCCCGCGGGTTACAGCACGTGCCGCAGACTCCAGCACCGCAGCATGCTCGGAGCCGGCTTCCGACGTCGCCTCATCCATGATGAGCACCGGCGGCTGACGCAAAATCATGCGCGCTAGCGAAATTTGTTGTGAGGCCTCCGCTCCGATTTCCTCGTTACCTGCGCCGATGAACGTATCGAGACCGTCAGGCAGCCAGCGCGAGGACTCGTCCAGGCCGACTTCGTGCAACGCCGCCCACAATTGGGCGTCGGAGGCGCCGGGGAGGGCGAGGAGGAGGTCGTCGCGAAGCGTGCCGGAAAACAGGTGAACCTCCTGGGTGATGAGCGCGACGTGCTCGGTCACCCACGTGTTGGGAACCGTGGCGGTGTCCACCGCATCGAGGTGAATGGTGCCGGTCGTGGGGTACTGCAGGCCCGCCACCAGCGCCGCCAGAGTGGACTTGCCCGCACCCGAGGTGCCCACCAGCGCGGTCGTGGTACCAGCCTCTAAGGTGAGGTCTATGCCGTGCAGAACCTCCGCGCCGCCGGGGTAGGAGTAGGTGACGCCGTCGATGCGTATCGCTGGCGCAGCCGAAAGAGAGTCCTGCTCTTGGTCCGGAACATCACTGCTCAACAGCGCCAACGCAACCGCGCGGCCTAGGGAAGTGACCGCATGCTGGATCTCGCCGGCAAAGAACAAGATGTTGAATACGTGCACCTCAAGGCGCATGACCAGCAGCACCGCAGCCGCCGCCTGGCCCTGCGTGACCCAGTCCCAGGCCACCATCGGCACTGACATGGACAAGGTTCCGAGTAGCAGCACCGCGAAGCTGATGGAGCCCTGGCCGATGATGCGGTTGATGAGCGGGACCTTATCGCCCCAGGCCTGCACCGTATCCCAGGAGTAGCGCTCCATGCGCTGCTCGGCCCAGCCGCCGAGCTTGAATTGGCGCAGGGTGTCCAAGGCGCGGATGGTGTCGAGCAAGACGTTGTTGCGGCGCGCCTCGACGGAGGAGACCTCATTTGCTATCTCCGGGATGTCGCGGATGGTGCCTTTGATGAACGGGTACATGATAAGCACCGCCAACGCGAAGATCAGCAGGTAAGCCGGGTGGATGAGCACCATGCTCAGCGCGGTGAGTGGCAGGATGAACAGGGTGACGGCCAGGCGCTCGCCCATCATGGAGATAGAGGTGACCACGGTGTCGATGTCCTTGGACAAACGCGTAATCACGTTGCCCGTGCCCAGCTCCATCACGCGGGGAACCGGCGCACGCAGCACCGAATCCAGCGCCGCGGTGCGCAGGTCCACGGCTAGGCGCCGCGCCTTGGCATTGATCATGTAGCCTCCGATGGCGCGGCCGGTAACCTCCGCGATAAGCGCTGCGGCAATGATGCCTAGCGCCGCGAGCATCGCTGGGCGGCCCGAGCCGATGACAGGCAGCTCCATTCCTTGGATGATGTCCACCACGCGGCCCAAGACCTGGGAGCCTAAGTTCATCATCACGATGGTGACGGTGAAAACGGCAAAGACCAGCAGCATCTTCGGGCGCGTTGGCGCCGAGGGCAAAGTCTTGAGGAAGCGCCACGATTCGCGCGCTGAAGCCGGCGCAAGTGCATCTGCACGAGACTGACTCACAGCGCCACCACCTTGTCCGCGTTGGCGGCCCACGTCGGGGCGGCGGTTATCACCACGGTCACGCGTCCGCGGCGCAGCTTAGCCACGCGCTCGGCCACGGTGGCCAAGGTCAGGGAGTCGAGACCCGTGGTGGGATTATCGAGCACAAGCACCTCGGGATCCTGCGCGAGCGCACGGGCAAGAGCCACGCGTTGCCGCTGGCCACCGGAAAGGTTCAGGCCGGCCTCGCCGATGGGGGAGTCAGGCAGAGTGCCGTCGTGCCCAAAGCCGCTCAGGCGCGTCACGATGTCGCCGCAGGCGGCGGCCTCCAGCGCAGCGTGCACCTGCTGTGCGGGGAGGGTGCCAAGCGGGTCGATGTTATCGGCCAGGGTGCCCTCCAAAACTGAGATGCGGTGCGGCGGGCAAAGAGCACCGTGGGCGGAAAGGTGGGTGGTCCAGGCGTCGACAAGCGCGCGGCCCTTAGCCGTCTCCGGTATCCACACGTTGAGCCCTGGTTCAAGGTCTACCGGGGTGCCCTGCTTGGCGACGTCCCCTTTGCCCAGGTCCTGCAGCAACTCACCCACGCGTTCCACCGACGCCTGGCCCTTTGCCCAGTTCTCTGTGAGATGGCCGAGCGACAAGCCCAACGCGGTGAGCGCGGGAGGAGCGAGCATCGTAATAGACATCATGCCGCCGGGCTCGATGTTTCCTTCGAAGGTCTGCCAGGCCGTCCACGTGAGAAGGAAGACGGCAAAAAGGGTGGGCACCATTTGGCGCAGCCACGACAACAGGACGCTCAGGCGCAGTTCGCGGAGCATCGAAATAAGGGCGTCGTGGGCAGCCAGAGTGAAGCGTTCTTTGGCCACCTCGTTGGCTCCGAGACCTTTGATGACGCGCGAGCCTTGGGCAAAGTCAGTGGCCAGGGCCAGCGCAGTGTTTTCCTTGGCGCGCCGGGCAGATGCAACGCCCGTCAGGGGCTTTGCGGTGGCCCACGAAGCAATGGCGGTCAGGATCGCGCCCACGATGAGCCCGAGGGAAACCACCCAGGAAATCGGAGCCAGGCTGAAGATGGCACCGATGAGATATCCCGCCATGAAAAGCGGGAAGTTAAGCACCTGCTTGAGTTGGCCGATGTAGTGCGAGTCCTCGTCCATCGTGTTGAGGAGGCGGCCGGGGCTGAGTCCTTTGGTGGAGGCGTCGAGAAGCTTGTGTAAAAGGCCCAAGCGCAAGGTATGCGTGGTGCGAGCTTGGCTAAGATCCGTGAAGGCGTCCGCTGTGGCCTCCGCTAGGTACATGATGTAGAGCAGCAATGCCGTGACCAGTACGGGAACGCCCAGTGTTCGCCAGGAAGGATCGCTGAATGCGTACTGCGTGGCCTGACCAATGACCACGGAGACCAGCGCACCCAACGGTGAGTTGATGGCGGCCGCTATGAGTAGGCCCACCACGCCAACAGGCTGGGCAAACAGCAGCCGCCGAGTGGCAGCACCAGGCTTTGCCCAATTGGTGGTTTCGGTGAGAGAAGTTTCCCCGGTGGGAGGCTGATCTGGTAGATACCAGGACCAGGTTTTCATGCGAGGATAGACAGTCATAGCTGCATATCCTATAAGAAAAGGTCGCCTTCTAATTCACTAGAAAGGCGGCCTTTAAGGGCTCTTAAGCGAGGTGATAATTCGACACGTCGTAACCCGAGAACTCGCGGTCGATGCCACTGTCATCCACGGAGTGGAACGTGGTGCCGTTCTCGATAGCAAAGCGGAGATTGTCTACTCGATGCGAAGGATCGCCGCTGACGGAACCAGCAGGGAAGTAGTAGGTCGCACCGCTCTTGAGCTTGACAATGAGGGACTCGAAGCTCATCAATTCTCCTTGGGATTGTTTCGAAATACCCAAAAATTCAATCAGCTTCGAGTCCGTCGAGCAAAGGATTGAGATCCAGACAACGTTCGCTTTACCCCCTTAAACGGGGTGGATTTACTCCTGCTCGTTGGTCTGCAGGCGGTGCTTGCCCTCGTCATCGCGGTCATCGGTGATGCGGGAGGTATCGGCGTCGGCAGCAGCCTCGGCTTCTTCCTTGTGCTTAGCTAGCTGCTCATCGATGGAGCCCAAGAGCTCTTCGTCGCGCTCGACGACGCCCTCTTCCGCGAGGTCGGAGACCTTGTGGTCGTCCTCGGTGGTGGAGGTGTAGACCAAGGTGGAGCCCTCAGTTGCGGCATCGGCACCGGTGGTGAAGTCCTCGACGCGCGGCGGAACCTCGGAAGCCTCTTCCTTGCGGATCTTGAAGAAGTAGTAGAGGCCGCCACCGATAGCGGAGATCAGGGCGAGGATCAGCGCGAACGGCCAGAACTTGGAGCTCTTCTTCTCCTTGCCGAAGTTGATGTTCTTGAGCTTCTTAGCGCTGCGCTTCTGGGCCTTGTCAGCAGCCTTGCGTGCGGCCTTTGCCTGTTTGCGGGACTGCTTCTTGACGTTCTTCTGTGCTTTCTTCTGGGCCTTCTTTGCGTCCTTGCGCGCTTCATCGAAGCGCTCGGAAGCCTGCTTGCTAACTTCCTGACCCCGGTCCTTGAGCTCCGCGATGCTACGCTCCAAGCGATCGTGAGCTGCCTGGGTGACGGCGCCGGCGCTGCGGCGAGCCTCAGGGAAGGCGTCCTTGCTGCGCTCTTCTACCTCTGCTGCAGCAGCTTCCAGGGCGGTGTAAGCCTCGAGAGCTTTCTCGTCGCGGTAGTCCTTAAACCTCTTCCACAGGTTGGTGGCCAGGCCGACGGAAGCGGAAATTGCGGTGGGGTTCATGCGAACGCTCCTTAAATTAGCTTTATCGTGTGCTTCCCACCAGCGTAGTGGCGGGCGTTAAGGCCCGCCACTATACGTATGAAGGAAAAGCAAAGGGTCACCCCTGCATGATGCGGCGGTGACCCTTGTTGTGCTTGATTATGACTCAGCGGGCGAGAACGTCTCTTTAGCTCTAGTCTGTAGAGCCGGACTTTTGCACGTAACAAGAGCTGATTACTAGACAGCTTGGTATGCAACCTTCTATTTTTATTCGTGCCAATTTTTAAAAAGCCTGCAGGCACGCCACTTTTAAAAGTACTATTTAATAAGTTACTCTTCCCCGAAAAATGGACAGCTTGGTACATTTCATCGCAAGCAAAATCCGTTGACCAGTAAGGGAGGTGAACATGACCCCGCGTCTCTCCGCTTCAGCACCACTAGACCAATTCAGTGAAGTATCTGTTGAGCCGCGCCAAAGAACCGCGCTCTCTTTCGAGGTGATTCCACCGCGCAACGATGCTGATGCGAGCACTACCGCCGAGCTCCTAAAGGTGTTGCAGGGGTACAACCCGGACTACATTGCGGTGACGAGCTCACAGCGCTCCGGATGGCTGGAAGGCACCGCGGCATTCATCGAACAAATCTCACGCACCACGTCCATGCGCCCGCTTGCTCACCTCGCCTGCACGGCTGGCACGCGGGAGGAGCTCATCGGCTGGATCGATGCGCTTGTCGACGCCGGCGTGCGCGGCCTGCTCGCCCTTCGCGGCGACCTGCCCGAAGGCGGCATGCCGGCGCACTATCTGCAGCATGCCGACGAGCTGGTCCGGCTCATCCGCCACCGCGAGGCGGGCCAAGCCGCACGTTTCGCCGCAGGCAGCCTCGCGGTGGGGGTGGCTTGCTATCCCAACGGCCACGCGGAGTCCGCGAACCTCGACGAGGACTTCGACGTTCTGCTTGCCAAACAGCGACTCGGCGCGGACTTTGCCATCACCCAGCTTTTCTTCGACGCCGAAGACTACGCCCGCTTTGCCCAACGCGCCCGGCTGGCCGGCGTGCGTATTCCGCTCATCCCGGGAATCATGCCGATGACCAGCGTGGCCCGGCTCGAGCGAATGGCCAAGCTGTCCGGGTTGCAGGTCCCACCCCGTGTGCGGGCCGCACTCGCGGCAGCATCCACCCCAGATGAAGAACATGAAATCGGAATGGAACTCACCGCCGAGCTGACTCGAAGCGTACTGCGCTCAGGGGCAGACGGCCTCCATATCTATACCCACAACAACCCTCACATCACTCAAGACCTTTTGAATCGAATTGGAGTACACCCATGAACGCACCATTTCCTAAGGCCACCATCGAAGGCTACCCACGCGTCGGCGCGAACCGCGAGCTCAAGCGCGCACTAGAGGCCTACTGGCCCGGCAAGATCGACGCCGAGACCTTTGAGTCGGCAGCGCACTCGCTGCGTCTTGACACTTATGCGCGCCTGCGCGACCTCGGGCTTAACGAGGACTACGCCATCCCAGCAGACGTGGCTTATTACGACCACGTCCTCGAGACCGCGCTGACCGTTGGCGCGGTGCAGGGAGAGACCCTCGATGACGAGTTCCGCCTGGCCCGTGGCAACGCCGACTCCGCGCCTCTCGAAATGACTAAGTGGTTCGACACCAATTACCACTACATCGTCCCGGAAATTGCCGATGACCAGACGTTTAACGCCCGCCCGCAGCGCGTTCTCAAGATCGTGGAAGAAGCTCGCAATGCCGGCCACGCCGTGCGTCCCGTGCTCGTGGGTCCGGTGACCTTGCTGGCTTTGTCCAAGCAGGCAGACGGATCGAGCACGCAGCCGCTTGAGCACCTTGATGCCGTGGTCGATTCCTATATATCTGTCCTCGAGCAGCTCCACGCTGCCGGGGTGGAGTGGGTACAGCTCAACGAGCCCGCTCTGGTCGCGGATCTTGCCGCGGCTGACGACGCCGCCCTTGCCCAGGCACTCCAGAGCGCTTACCGCCGTATCCTCGCCGCGGAAAAGCGCCCGCAGGTTTACCTGACCACGCCTTATGGCTCGGTGCGCAAGGGTCTGGACGCCATCAACGAGCTGCAGCCGGAGGCGGTGCAGGTGGATCTTTCCGTGGGCACCCTCGCGCTGGATCCGAGCTACCTGGAGCGCGTGGCTGGACTGAAATCCCACCTCAGCGCCGGACTGGTTGACGGCCGCAACGTCTGGGCGGCAAATCTGCGTGACTTGCGAGCCAAGCTGGAGACCCTTCCGGGCGCATCGGTAACCACCTCGGTCTCGCTGCAGCACGTTCCGCATACCGTGGAAGCAGAGACTTCGCTTCCCATTGACGTAGCCAACTGGTTCTCCTTCGCCAATGAAAAGGTGCGCGAGGTCGTCGCCCTGAGCTCCGGCCCGCTTGCAGCACCGGAGGCGTATGCCCAGGCCGACCGTGCAGTGCGCACCCGAGCCGAGTCGGCCCGTACCCACAACGAGGCGGTGCAAAACCGCACCGCGCAGTTGCCGGAGGGCGAGGTGCAGCGGCAGCCGCTGTTCGCCGAGCGCAATGAAGCGCAAAAAGCTCTTGGCCTGCCGCTGCTGCCGAGCACGACCATCGGTTCCTTCCCACAAACGCAGGAGATCCGTGCGGCACGTGCGGCTCACCGCAAGGGCACGCTTTCCGACGCCGCCTACGTCGACGCCCTGCGCGACGAGGTCAAGCAGGTCATCGAGCTGCAAGAACGCCTGGGCTTGGACGTGCTGGTGCACGGCGAGCCAGAGCGCAACGACATGGTGCAGTACTTCGCCGAGCTGCTCGACGGCTTCGTAGTCACCGAGAACGGCTGGGTCCAGTCTTATGGCTCCCGCTGCACCCGCCCGCCAATCGTGGTGGGCGACATCTCCCGCCCGCAAGCGATGACGGTGGAGTGGGCACGCTATGCGCAGTCCCTGTCCGAGAAGCACGTCAAGGGAATGCTCACCGGTCCAGTAACCATCCTTGCGTGGTCCTTCGTGCGCGATGACGTTAACCAGTCCGTCTCCGCGGATCAGCTGGGTGTGGCTCTCGCCGACGAGGTGCGTGATCTCGAAGAGGCTGGCATCGACATCATCCAGATTGACGAGCCCGCCCTGCGTGAACTGCTGCCACTGCGAGAGCAGGATCGCAAGGCCTACTTGGACTGGGCGGTGCGTTCCTTCCGACTCGTTGCTTTGGAGGCAAAGCCCACGACGCAGATTCACACGCACCTGTGTTACTCAGAGTTCGGCCAAATCATCGATGCGGTCGCTGGCCTTGACGCCGATGTCACCTCCATCGAGGCGGCGCGTTCCCGCATGGAGCTCCTCGAAGACATCGACGACAAGTTTCACTCCGAGATCGGCCCAGGCATCTATGACATTCACTCGCCGCGCATCCCATCCGTGGCGGAGATGGCAGAACTCATCCGCGCGGCCCTGCGCAACGTTCCAGTCGAGCGCCTATGGATCAACCCGGACTGCGGCCTGAAGACCCGCGGCTACGACGAGACCGAGGCCTCGTTGCGCAACATGGTCTTGGCCCGCGAAGAGGTGCTCAGCTCACTCGTTCCCGCTTAGAAGCTCAGCTCGTCCAAGCTCGAAATCTCGCCCGATCCGTCGCGTTGCAGGTACACCGCCTGCAGCCCGGCGGCGCGGGCGCCTTCGACGTCGTTAGCCAGGGAATCGCCCACCATGAGCGTGTGCGCAGGCTCGCTTCTCAGCACGCGGCAACCCTCGTGGTAAGCCGCAGCCTGCGGCTTGGGAATGCCCAAATCTACGGTGGCAATCAGTTGCACTTCCGGAAGATTAAGTCCGCCCGCGCGGAGCTTGCCCTCCTGCATCCCACGGGCACCATTGGTGAGAATCCCAACGTTTAGCCCAGCCGCCAGTGCGCGGCGCAATGCAGGTAGAGCATCCGGAAATGCCCGCCAATTGCGCTGATATGCAGCCAGGTAGCCGTCGTAGGCGGCGAGGGAGGCGGCGTCGTCAAGCGTCTGCCCCAGAAACTCGCGGCAGCGTTCAATGCGTTGCCCCTGGTGCGTGACCTCTCCACGCTCATAAGCACTGAACCATTTGCGCTCGAGGGCGGAGAAACGCGCGTGCTGGCCCTGCGCAACGCCTAGCTCTGCACACCATTCATCCAATCCGGCGTGCATGGCGGAGGTGTGGTCCATGAGGGTGTCGTCGAGGTCGAAGAGCACGGCACGAATCATGGGGATAAGCATAGTGATCGCTTAGGGCGTTATGTCATTTGCGGCGCGCGAGCAAGAAATTCCATACAATGGTCGGCATGACTCAGAAGACCGCAACTGCAACGATGCACACCAATCACGGTGATATCGTTATCGACCTTTTCGGTAACCATGCACCGGTAACTGTGGAGAACTTCGTCGGCCTGGCCAAGGGCGAGAAGGACTACTCCACCCAGAACGCAAAGGGCGAGCAGTCCGGCCCGTTCTACGATGGCGCAATTTTCCACCGCATCATCGACAACTTCATGATCCAGGGTGGCGACCCAACCGGTACCGGCCGTGGCGGCCCTGGCTACCAGTTCCAAGACGAGTTCCACCCGGAGCTGCAGTTCGACCGTCCGTTCCTGCTGGCCATGGCTAATGCCGGCCCAGGCACCAACGGTTCCCAGTTCTTCATCACGGTGGCTCCGACTCCGCACCTGAACAACCACCACACCATCTTCGGTGAGGTCACGGACCCGGCTTCCCAGGATGTCGTTTCCAAGATTGCCAAGGTTGCAACTGACCGCATGGACCGTCCGCGTGAGGACGTCATCATCGAGTCCATCGAGATTGCATAAGAGCTCCTGCGTTGAGCCCACCGCCACTTTTTAGTGGTGGTGGGCTCCTTCCAGTTTTGGGGGAAAGTTGAAGAACTACATCAAACAAGCGCCCGTCACCGCAGCAATCGTAGCGGTGTGCTTTCTGGCTTGGGCAGTGACAGCTATCCAGTCCCGCTCTCTTTTAGGGTCCTACTATGACTCTTCTTTGGCTTATGCGTGGACTCTGTGGGGGCCAGAGTTTGCCGCCGCCCCGGCCACGGCCATCACGGCCGGCTTCATGCACATCGACGTCGGGCATCTGACACTCAACATGTGCCTTCTCGTCTTTATCGGGCGTGAGATCGAGCAGGCACTTGGGCATGCGCTTTATGCGGCGAGCTATGTGGTCTCCGTCTTGGGCGCCTCCGCGGCTGTGCTGTGGATGGACTACGACGCGCCGACTGTGGGGGCGTCGGGCGCGCTTTATGCCTTGCTGGCGATGCTGGTGGGTGTTTACCGCAGCCGAGGAATGGATCTGCGCGCGCCCATCTTCTTGGTGCTCGCAAATGTGGTTTACACGTTCATCATGAGTGGCGTCTCCTTGTGGGGACACCTGGGTGGGCTTTTAATCGGCATTGTGCTGACTCTGTTCCTGTTTTCGCGCCGGAAGGCTGTGCACTGGATTGGAGTTGCTGCAGTGTTCGGGGTTGTCGGCGTGTTGTTGGCCTTGAGAGCTGGGCTTTGGGGATAACTCCGGCGAGTTATTCACCAAAACGCTTGTGCGAAAGAATTCCACAATAGTTATCCACAATGTGGATAACTACATTTTTGTAATTTACCGAACGCATGGCCGGAGTTTTCCCTGATCATGCAGGCAAGAAGACTTACATCCTTGTAATTTAGCCCTTGTGGAAGTGGGTGAAAACAGTTATCCACAGGCTGTGGAAGAAACCTGGGGAATTTGATTTTCACAGAGTTATCCCCAGCCTGTGGATAACTTTCCTCCCATCTTGTTGGCAACTCGGGAAAAGGGGGCAGAAGCGGGTGTGTACGAAAGGACATTTTCGAGTGTTTCTCGAATGGCAATTAGCTGGGAAAAGCCTGTAAAGATCCAGCTCAAGGGGCAATTATCCGAAAGTATCTGAGGTATTGAAGGATGTGATGGTGGCCGTCTAGCGTCATGTGAGTAGTTCACAGCGCGTGGAGGGAGAGACCGTGCCGCTGTGAACCTCAAACTGCAAAAAATAGTGAATAAAAGGAAACGTAGCGATGCGCATTCCCCGCCTCCATCTCAGCTACTACGTAGCAGCCGCCGCGCTGTCTGCGGCAAGCCTCGTTGCCCCTGCTGCGGCGCACGCAGAGATCCCCGCCATGCCACAGGGCTATCCGATTGAGAATCTCTACCAGGAGTGCAGCCCAGCAGAAGCTACTGCAGCGGGTTATCCGGATTGGCATTTTGGTGAAACTGGCCGCCGTTACCTTTCGGATGGCACCATCCAGTTCACCAACACCACCAAGCAGACGGTTCCGTACACCGCCACCATCGAATCCGGCACCAATCACGAGATCGAAGCAAACTCTGCCGCCAAGTGGCCTTCCAACTGGAACACCACCGCAAAGACAGACATCGGTCTGACTCTGTCTAACGGCTGGATAGAGGGGGAAACCATCGGGCCCATCAAGCTTGCGCCTGGCGATTCCTTCCGCGTGGAATACGGCACCGTGGAAAAAGACTTCATTTCCATGTTCGTGGACTGCAAGGATGGCATCTATACCAATATCCCGGGTGCAAATGTCATCCGTGGTACCGCTCCGGCCGAGCGTTATGCCTGGGCAACCGTAATCCACGCCGACGGCACCGTTGATGACCAAGCGCTTGAGATTCCTTCCCGCGCGCCGGGTGCGAACAGCAAGGTTGTTGACGGCGGCTACAATGCCGTCTCCGGCCCAAGCCTGGAGAAGATTGCCGATGAAAAGCAGGACCATGTGGTCAAACCTGCGACCGAACTGCAGCGCGAGAATTGGCCGAGCGAAGGCGAAGAGTGCACCGCTGGTGATATGCAGTGGTACCCGAACACCATTGAGGGCGTAGCTCCTACCTTCCGAAAGCCGGGCTTTTCCCAGGACTTCATGAACTGGACTGAGGCTGACTACACCTATCGTGGCATCACCGACCACCTGGTGGGCGCGCAGTACAACGGCCAGATGAACTGGCTGGGCAATAAAGGCCGCCTGCCGGAGGGCTGGCTCGGCTCCATCGGTGCCGCACAGCGTGCCTACATGCCGGTGGGTACCGCATTGGCGCCACTCGACCTTAAGCCAGGTGAGCGCGCACGCATCGAGTACGGCACCACCATGATGCGCGTGAACTACAGCGAGTTGCACTGTGGCCGCGACGGTAAGTACAGCCTCGTTCACGACTTCAAACAGGCCTCCGCGCCGGCCGGATTCTGGGCAGAAGCCACCGTCACCGGCAAGGATGGCTCGACCCGCAAGGTTGACGTCACCCCAGATGAGTGGCGTGACCTACCAGTTGCGACCCAGACCGCTTATTAACACCACGACACTGCCTACCAACCTCACTGTCTTTCTCACTAAAAAGGAGTACATCATGCGCTTTAACCGCACCCTCGCCCTGGCAGCATCCGCAATTGCTGCAACTTCCATCGCCGCTGCACCAGCGATGGCACTGCCTGCCGTCAACCACGGCGCTGCTAACCCGACCACCATCGGTGAAAAGTGCGTCAACCCAGGCGATACCGGCCAGACCGTTGAGATTGTCCGCACCTACTTTGATGGTTCCGCAGGCACCTGGACCGTCTCCAATTACAACGCTGAGCCGCTGCCATTGACCCGTAGCATCAAGGAAACAAAGACTAAGACCTGGAATGTTTCCGCAAGCGTCGACTTCGACATCCTGAAGCTGGTCAACATCAAGTTCAGCGCGGGCTACACCGATTCCCAGACCTACGAAGTAGGAGAGACCGTCGGTCCGTACAACGTTGCTCCAGGCAAGACCGCCGTCATGCGTGCGGGCTGGGTTGTCTCCGACTTTGCAGGTGAGAAGACCGTGTGTGGCCAGGACGGAACCTGGCAGGGTACCGGCGAGACCTTCACCGCATCTCTGCCAGCAGAGCGCCACGTTGAGGTTTCTACTCGCGACAACATGAAGTTCAACTAGGGGAGGCAACTGTGCGCAAGTTTGCACGCATCGCCGCAGCATTGCTGGTGGCAGTAAGCGCGGCCACTCCGGCTGCGCAGGCTGTCGACGGCGCGGCTTCCTACCGCCTGCCGCAGCGCTGGAACGATGACTACAAGCCGGGCACGCACTGTGCAACACCGGGCGCACAGGGCACGTACGTCACTGCGGAGCGCATGTGGTTTAAGCAGACTGATGCAGCCAGCGTGGCTAATCGCAACGACTACACTGTTCCAGTTAGCCACACCGTGACTGATAAGCGTACGCAGACCACGGAGGTCAGCGTTTCGGTGAAGCCAATCGGTGACATTGAAAAGTACATGTCGAACGCGTTTGGCTTTAACTTCGTCCACCAGATCCATTGGAGCCTCGGTCAAAAGATTGGCCCCTACGATTTGGAAGCTAATCAGCAAGGCAAGCTCGTGTGGGGCTTTATGATGCTCGACGCGGATTCGCAGGATGTGCGTTGTTCCGAGGATCAGCAGTGGGTAGAAAAGGGCGCGCCGTACTTTGTTAGCGCACCGTATTCGCGTTATTCGGAGCTGCGCATTGACGACGCCCCAGTGTATTAAGGGCTCTTCCGGTTTTAGGGTGCATTGATTAGTTC
>NZ_KV788365.1:0-3253 GCF_001807215.1 Corynebacterium sp. HMSC05D08
GGCGCCGGCACTCTGCACTCGGGATGGTCAGCCCTGTCGACTTCGAGAACCACGCCGACGCAATCAACAGCAGAAAAGAAATAGCTGCCTAACCACTAGGTAGCTCCACTACGTGTCCACGATTTGCGGGCAACCCCACGAGCCCTAGCCGGAATTAAAGGCTATGAAACCGACCTGACCGCTCTTCCCGCCTAGGAGGTTATCGGGCATTACCGCAGGCTATTCCACATTGAAAATGTCGTATCGGATGTCGAAATCAGACCTGAAAGCACGCCCAATCTATGCGAGGAAACAAAACTCGATCACAGCACATCTCAATATTGTGATGGCAGCACTAGCCGTGACCCACCTGATGGAGACCCGCAGTGGTCACTTCATCAAACGCCTCGTGAGAACACTCAAGAAATACCGCAGCTTTCAACTCGTCGTTGGCGGCGAAACCATTCACGCCGCCGTACCATTCCCGCCCGACCTCACTGCCACCATCCAAGTAATCACCGGCCGCGAACTTCCGCACAAAATTGGCCTAAGTCAGGTTAGAAGGGAATCAGCACACCGTCTCGTGGGATTCGTGCTCTGGGTGCTCAATCTGGATGGTGGAGTGCTCGATACCGTGTTCGCGCAGGGCCTGCTGGGCGGCATCCAACAGCGGGCCGGTGCCGACGGTGCCGTCGCGCACGATATGCACGGTCGTGAGCACGTTCACGCCGTCCAGGCTCCACAGGTGCAGGTCGTGGATGTCAGCAACGCCCTCGACCTGCCGCAGCGCGGGCTCGATCGCACTGGCGTCGAAGTCCGCCGGGACTTGCTCGAGCAGCACGCTCGCCGAAAGCCGCATGAGCTGCCAGGCGCGCGGCAGCACCATCGCCGCGATCGCTAGGGAGGCGATCACGTCCGCCGCCACAAACCCCGTGGTCAGTACCACGATGCCGGCCACGATTACTGCGACCGAGCCGAGCATATCCACTAACACGTGCAAGAACGCGCCCTCCACGTTGATCGAGGATTTGCGGTGCCGGTGCAGAACCCACGCCGATAGCGCATTCGCCACCAGGCCGATCACCGCGATGATCAGCATCGTTTTTCCCTGCACTTCGGCCGGGCTCTGCAGGCGGCGCACCGCCTCGACGACAATCCACACCGAGATCGCCAGCACCATCACTGCGTTCGCCAGTGCAGCAAGCACCTCCACTCGTCGGTAGCCGTACG
Source organism: Corynebacterium sp. HMSC05D08 (assembly GCF_001807215.1). NCBI lineage: Bacteria > Bacillati > Actinomycetota > Actinomycetes > Mycobacteriales > Corynebacteriaceae > Corynebacterium > Corynebacterium sp. HMSC05D08. The sequence continues at coordinate 1,210 of NZ_KV788365.1, forward strand.
TGGCCTGAGCCGATGCTTGTCGGCGCCCAACCAACACCGCTAACACCGCGATGATCAACCCCGCAGCGTCGGAAAGCATGTGCATCGCATCCGCCATCAGCGCCATCGAACCCGCCAACCAGCCGCCGATCAGCTCCGCGAAGAAGACGGTGCCGGTAATGCCTAGCGCAATCAAGAGTGCGCGCAGCGGCGTGCTGGAGTGATCGTGGTCGTGGTGCTCGTGTGCCATGCACTCAGCCTATCCCCGTCGACGCTTATTGACAATTAAATGAAAATGGATGGCGGTAAGCGCAGCCACTGAGGCCAAGTCGGCCTGATTTAGGTCATTGTGCAGTTGTCCTTTGAATGTGTAGAGAAGCTGAAACATGAACAACCAAAAAGTAGGGTTAAGTAGCAGAATGTGTGTCCGTTCGGCGTGTTGCGGGGCGGGTACACGGTTAGTTACTTCATGGGGTCTTTTCTGATTCCTATCGAGTGTTCGTACTCGGTTGGGATAGCGTTGTCGTAGAAGGCTGGTCGGCCTGTTTCTTGGTCGGCTTTGTTGTGGTTTTCTTCGGCAAGATCGTTGACTTTGGCGAGTTGATCTTGGTCATAATTGCACTGCCTGGCGGTATTTAGCGGATCGTCAGGCAGTTGCTTTTTGGTGTGGAGGTACCACTCGAGCATTTTTCGTTGGCGTTCCCCTGACCTGCCTCGGTGCGCATCGGCGATGCGTTTGAGCCTGGCGTTGATTCCGCCTTCAAGACTGTTTGTCGTTGAAGCCCAGCGTTTAGGATCAGGCACATTCGGTGGTGGCTTAAGGTAGGTAAACAGCCAATTGTTGCGCGAGAGGTGCAGCAGTGAGTTGTAGGCTTTGCGTACCCGCAGATGAGTCCATTCCCACTGGTTATTGAGAGTTCGGCGCTCTTTGGCCACGGAGGTTTTCTCGTTGAGGAATGTTTTGAATACCTGACCGAAGCCGTGCAGACGCAGCGTCCACCCCCGTGTCTGATCGAGCGTGGTGACACGGGTTAGTTTCAACGCCAGTGCGTAGATGGTTTTGCCGGCGTCGGTGCGCGGCCGTGAGGTGGTGTAGCGGCGGATGACCCGTTGCGCATGGACGAGACAACGCTGAATCATCGCGTTTGGCCCGCAGGCTTTAATCGCGGTGAGTGCGCCTTGTCCGACGTCGATGACGACGCAGAGCGGCTCGGCGATTTTGCGAAGAAGCTGCGTGTATGCGTGGACAGTTTCGTGTTTGGTCCAGTGCCAAGCAATGACGTGGTGGCGTCGATGAAGATCTGCTCGTAGACGCGCTGCGGGGCACCGTCGTTGGGGACGTCGATGAGCCAAAACGGTTCAATCGGCGATCAAGTGTCCAACGACTCACCCTTTGTTGCCCGGCGAGTTCAGACAACGTCACTGTGGAGGTGACATAGGAGATGAAGGCTTTAAAGTCGCAGGCCTGAGTGAGATCGGTGCGGGTTCGTGTCGTGGAGCTGCCGCAGTTCGGGTCTTTGCACCGCCACCTGGTTGTGCCTTTGGATGTGGTTCCGTTTTTCTTCATTTGCCCAGCACATACCGGGCATCGTGGTCTGTTTTTACTCACCCGGAAAGCACACCAGAGAGTGTCTGATGGTTTGTGTGTGGGTACCTAACCTGCATGAGGAGATGGACCAGAATGACTACTGTGGCGAGACGAGATCCGGCTGATAAGGCCAAGATTGATACGATTGAAAAGAAGCTGCTTGCTAATCCTGACATCGCGAAACTGATTGATGACCTAGGCACGTCCACAACGGATGCCAACGACCTAGTTCGCGGCATGTTACAAGCCTCGATTACCAGGGGACTCAACGCTGAAATGGATGCCCACCTGGGCTACGAGTCTGGCGACAGGAGCGCTAAAGCTGCAGCTAGAACAGACAATTACCGCAACGGGTCGTATCCAAAGACCGTGGATTCTAACTACGGGCCAGTCACCGTTGATGTCCCTCGGGATCGGGCTGGAACATTCTTTCCGACTATGGTGGCTCTTCCGGTTTTAGGGTGCATTGATTAGTTC
>NZ_KV788366.1:0-4758 GCF_001807215.1 Corynebacterium sp. HMSC05D08
TCACCCAGCCCATCAACACAGGGCCGTAAAAGAAACGGAACAAAACCCAGGACGCTTCAACCCGCCTTGGAGGGACTCGCCCTGCACGTCGTCGATGCCGCCGGCGACCACGACGTCGGTTTTACCCAGCGCAATCTTGCTGCATAACCCAGATAAAGATCCAGCCCACTCTCGACTAGGTCGAGGCGGGCTGAACGATTAAATGAAGCTTATCACGGCGCACGACACCCGCCAGACGGACGAACAAATGAGCAGGCAGCGAATGCGGTTGAATGGACGGTGTCAGGTTTTCGTGGCTGGGTGAATTTTCTTGCATCATCAATCGCATGTAGAAATCGCGTACATCGTGTAGGCTCATACGCAGCACTAACAGCCCGAAAGAAGAACAAGAAAGCGCAAAGGAGGCGAACCGCGACGATGACCTATAACAATCAGCCGCTCGGGCGCTTCTTTAAGCAACTCTTCTAACAGGCTGACTTGACCATTTCCCGGGAAAGCGGCCCTGCTTATCCCGGACGTTGGTGCCAGCCGCGCGACCCGCGCGCAAACCTTTAAGTCAGCCGCCAAAGCAGGCCCTTTCTCACGAACTGCGTTACGCAAACGCAGAGAAAGGCTCTTTTATGCGCCTGCACAACTTCGCCTCCATTGTTGAAGACAAGACGGTGGCGCAGGCACAACTCGTCGCTGACCTGCCCTTCGTCTACCCACACGTGGCGCTCATGCCTGATGCCCATTTCGGCAAGGGCTCCTCGGTCGGCACCGTCTTCGGTACGCTGCGTGCCGTCATCCCGGCGGCCGTCGGCGTGGATATCGGTTGCGGCATGATTGCCGTGCGGACCCACCTTACGCACGCGGATATCCAGGACTTCGCTCTCGAGGACCTGCGCACCGCGGTCGAAGACTCCATTCCACTCTCGCCCGGAAACTACAACGGTTGGATCATGGACCCGCGCACCGAGGCCCGCACGCGCGAGCTCGCGCAGCTGGCCCAGGACACCGGCGTGGACCTTAGTCATTCGAAGAACTGGCGCCAGCAGTTGGGCAGCCTGGGCGGTGGCAACCACTTCATCGAGCTGTGTCTCGACGAATCCGACCGCGTCTGGCTGTTCCTGCATTCTGGCTCGCGCGGCGTGGGTAACAAGATTGCACAGAAGCACATCAAGGCCGCGCAGCGCCACTGTGAGAAGCACTGGATCCAGCTTGCGGACAAGGACCTGGCCTACCTCGTCGAGGGCACGGAAGAGTTCGACTCCTACATTGCGGATCTGCACTGGGCACAGCACTTTGCGCTGCTCAATCGCGATGAGATGATGGACCGCTTCCTCGACTGCGTCGCCACTTGGTCCGGCGCGGATCGCGAGAACCTCGAGCTCGAGCGCATCAACTGCCACCACAACTACACCCAGCGCGAGAACCACTACGGTAAGAACGTGTGGCTCACGCGCAAGGGCGCCATCAAGGCGGATGAGGGCGACCGCGGTCTCATCCCCGGCTCGATGGGCACCGCCAGCTACGTCGTGGAAGGCAAGGGCTACGCGCCGGGCCTCAAGTCTGCGCCGCATGGCGCAGGTCGCGTTATGTCTCGCACCCAGGCCAAGGCCCGCTTCACCGAGGCGGACCTTGCCGCACGCATGGAAGGCATCGTCTATCGTCCCGGCGCCGAGTTCGTCGATGAGATTCCGGATGCCTACAAGGACATCGACCGCGTGATGGCCGATGCCACCCAGCTCGTTGAGGTCAAGCACACCCTGCGCCAGATTCTCAACGTTAAGGGCACCTAACCTGCGCCATGATGGGACCGTCACTTTGAGTGACGGTCCCTTTTGCGCTTTCCGATGCCCCCTCCTGCAGCGTCGCACCAGCACGACGCTTTGCCTTATGTAAGGAAACGAAGCGCGTGACTACTAATGATTACTGCTTATTTATCGCGAAGGGCTGGAACCGCTCGGCCGGTCGGAGGTGAAAGCCGAGTATTAAACTGCGTCGAGGCGAGTTGGCGTTCAGCATCGTCGACCAACATGAAAACATCGTCAGCGAAGTAACCGAGAAGCCCGCCCGCACCGATGACTTTCTTACGCAGAATGCCAGCGTCGGTGAGTGAATCGAGAGCATCTCGGGCCGTGCTTGTCGATGAAATCCCCAGCTCGGACTTCACGATGGACACCGTGACCAAAGGCATGGCAGGAAGCTTCTTGAGCAGTTGGAACTCCGTCGAATTCGATTTCAATGCGCGCTTGCTTCCTTGCGCAGTGCGGTGGTGATTGACCTTGTCCATCCATTCTGCTTCTAAGGCGGCGACGCTATCCGCAAGGTCAGCTGCTTTGGTGGTGGCGACTTGTGCTGCCTCGACGAAGAAAGAGATCCATGCCAGCACGTCACCCTCGCGGAATTTCGTGAGTCCGTCGACGTAACGGTCACCGAGCGTTGCCAGAACCATACTGACGGGGAGAACCGCAGCATCGGTGAGCCCTCTGCGCTGCAAAAGCGCGTGAATCATGGCTCGCCCCACGCGTCCATTCCCATCCGGGAATGGGTGGATGGTCTCGAACTGTGCATGAACGAGTGCTGCTTGAACGAGCGCGGCGTGGTCTGCCCCGTTGAAGTATTCAATGAGATCGTCGAGGAGTCCTGGGACTTGTACAGGAGGCGGGGGGACAAAAGCCGCATCGATGGGGTGATAGTCAGACCCACCAATCCAGTTTTGAGTAGTACGTACTCCTTGCAAAGGCTTTTCTGCAACGAGCGCTGTCTGCATTGCAACAATGTCATCCAGGACCAGCTCGTCTTTGTAAGCCAAGTCTGCATTGATGGTGTCGAGGATGGCGACATTGCGGGCGACAGCTGTTGCGGATTCTTTGAATCCCCGAATTTCGGCATCTGATTCACGCGCGAGGATCGCCATGGCCACTTTGTCGGAGTTGGGAGCGATTCCTTCGATCCGGGAGGAGGCGACGGCCTCAGATCGGAGCAGGAGTCGCGCAACTCCTTCAAGGGAGTGGGTATTGTCTCTCATCCCGAGATTGTGAATCTCCCGCTCGATGCGAACGATACGTCGCGAGAGCTCGGACGGCAGTTTCAACGACATGCCTGCAAGGGAATCGGGAACGAAAGCGTGATACTTACCTCCCTGTTTGGCGCGTCGAGAAAGACCGCTGCCATCAGCGGGGATCCATTCCAATTCGACTGTCTTTGCCACAGTTGACTCCTCTCATGCGCTTGGGGCATTGGGGATAAGGTTTATCTTGGTAGATTGATATCCTAGTTTACCGGGATAGCCGTTATCCCGGTGGACTGCGAGCGCAATGCGCCAGATAACTCTTATCGTGAGTCACTGCTTTGTTAAAGACGCTTGATACGGTCCTATGCTTCGTATGGTTCTGGATGAGTGGAAAAGATTATCGGAACCAATCGCTCGATTTTGGGGTATTGGTACTAGCAATTCGGCACCAACGTCGCCGAGGATGATGATGCAGCGTCGCCCACAGAAAAGCTGGCTGATACGGAAAGAATCCGTCGGCGAGAGCGCGAAAGCCAGCAGCTTCGTGAAGAGTGCGATATTCTGCGCAAGGCCGCGAAGTATTTTGCTTAAAGAGACGACCTGGTGATCCGCTTCCAGTTCACTTGTGACCATATCCCCGACTACTCGGTCAAGCGGATGTGCACAGTCCTGGGCTTAAATCGGTCTTCGTATTACAAGTGGAAGAACTCGGCTCCGCGGCGCCGTGCGCGCCTTTTAGATGACGCTGTGGTGGCCGCGGAGATCCAGACCATTTTCGACGCTGAAAACGGCGTGTGGGGCGCTCGTCGCATCACCGCCGAACTCAACGACCCCACACGTCGCGACGGTGCTACAACCCCTGCCAAGCGGATCAATCGCAAAAAGGTGGCACGTTTGATGCGGGCCCAGAACCTGTTCGGATTTCAAAAGAAGCGCAGGGTCTAGACCACTGTGCGCGACAAAGGCCGGCGCGTGTTTGCAGACTTGGTCAACCGTGACTTCACAGCCTGCGCTGCAAATCGTGTGCTTGTTGGCGATATTACGTATCTGCCGATCGCAGACGGAACGAACATGTACTTGGCAACAATGATTGATTGTTTTTCCCGCAAACTTGTCGGCTTTGCTATCGCAGATCACGTGCGTTGCGAACTGGTAGAAGAAGCCCTCGAAAACGCTTCCCATCTGCGTGGAGGTCTTGATGGTGCGGTTTTCCACTCGGATCATGGAAGCGTGTATACCTCGTCGCAGTTCCAGGCAACATGCAAGCGCTTGGGCGTTACCCAGTCGATGGGCGCGGTGGGAACCAGCGCGGATAATTCGCTGGCTGAGTCGTTCAACGCGGCTCTGATACGGGAGGTCCTCAAAGATGCGAAGACATTCGCCAATCAACTGATCTGCCGCCGAGACGTCTTCCGGTGGTGCGTGCGCTACAACACGTGCCGTCGGCACACTTGGTGCGGGTATAAAACTCCCGATGAGTTCGAGTCCCAAGCCGCTTAAGGTCTGATAGGCTTACACCTACATTTTGTTCACCCCACGGTGTCTACTTTCCGGGGTCGGGCTCCTTGAAACCGTCGCTCACCAGCCGCCCAGAGTTCTCTTTCTGGAAGTCCTGAATTTTGATTAGGTCTGGGAGCATTACGGTGTTTCAATCATTCCAACTGGACGGGGAGATGAGGTATATGTCGTCGAAAGTTATTTGGCTTAATCGTTCTATGGGGTAATACTTATTTTAAGAGCATTACAGTGCAGAGTGGAAC
>NZ_KV788367.1:0-2606 GCF_001807215.1 Corynebacterium sp. HMSC05D08
GCTGTCTCATATTTCTTAATGGATGCCATAAGATAGACCTGTCCTGTCTTTTGATGGGATGGGATATGCCGCCCCTGGTGCTCAAAGTTTGGCGGTGGAGAGCACCGGGGCGGTTTGACGCTAAAAATCAAGCATTTGTTGCGTTGGAGAATTTCTCGAGTTGACGCGCTCGAAAAGATTCTCAAACTGAGCTTTATCTTCGGAAGCCTGCATGAGCGTGGTCACCTGATTAATCTGGCGCTCAAGGTGAGTGACACCGATGTCATCGGTTAAATGCTGATGGTGCTTTCGCGGTCGGTTTCCCTGCTCATTTTTGGGATTAAGGTTTTTGAGACGCTCGAGAACTCCGGCAGGCATTGGCTCGTAGATGTGCTTGTTTATGAATTTCCCTACGTACTGCGGGTGATGGTTATTTCCGGCTTCAAATTTCCATCCCTGCAGTCGGTAGATTTCTTTGAAAAAAGACTCGGGAAAGGTTCTTACCCAGGGGCGAAAAGCCTCTGCGATATACGCGTCTAGGAGACGTTGGAGTTCATTTTTTGCTCTTGTTTCCTGGTATCCAGTGGCTTCATCAACAAGTGCGGTAATACCTACGAGGGATAGGGCTTTCACTACTCTCCGTGCTGCGGCCGCAGCAGGGAGTTGGTTGGGAATTAGGACTTCGTCTTCTTCGGCGTCCATGTAGACATTGCAGATGCGGGGTAAGATTTCTGCATTGTACCCACTTTTTTCTTGTTTATTGTCGCCAATCCGGTATTGGACGCGTTCGAGCTGTTCTTTAAGCTCCGGAGTGATATAGGGAGTTAGATTGTTAGCCTCGAGAAAAGGGGGGCGGTTGTCGTTTCGCGTTCGGCGCCCGCTGGATTGGGATCTACCAAGTATTGCCATGATCGAGGCTTGGCTTATGATGCGCCGTCCGTCAGTGAGTACGTAGCAATCCAGGGTTGTGTCGGCGATTTCGATGGTGCCTTGGTGCGTTGCACGTTCGACTTTCTTTCCCCAGCGTTTGTCGGCTGCGTTTTGTGCGGCAACTTTTCTGGGGTCAGGTTTTGGCAGTTTTCCATTATGCGTATTCATATTCGCATTATATCATGAGGTTATTCGGGGGGTGTGCGCGCATATTCTGAACTGCTAATATAGTGTGTTTTCGCTGGTCGGTTTCTTAGGCTGCGCGGTATGCGGATTGCAAAACGCATGGCCTCTCGAGCCTATTGCTGCCACCCTTCACCCTCTTGATTTCCACGTCGCCGGGGTGAATGGGTGGCCATTTTTTGTGTTTTACGTTTGCTTGCCGAACGGCCCCTTCAAGCCTCGACGTGTCACAAAATGGTGGATGATGACTGCTAACCAAATAAACGCAATCACCGGCCCAATAACTGGAATATTTGAAAGTAATGCCACCAGGAAGAAGACAACCGCCATGAGCGTCCACCACAGAGCGTTAGAGCCGCGGCCCTGCTGCGTCAATGGGTCCGGGGATTTGTCGAAGTACCGCAAGATATTTGCGCACTGGTTGACAGTGGCGTAGTCGATCCTTGGCGCCTTGTTACCTGGGAAGTGTTGGCCGATTTGTCCACGTACGTATCCACGTTGGAAGGGCGTGGCACGTTCAGAATCGTCAGGGGATAGGAGCATCTCCCAAGGGGGACCTGCCACAGGTGTAGCGAATGCTACCGGCTCCACATAAGCAGCCGTTTGGTGTTCGAAGCTCTTTTCTTCGGGGGATGGCTTGATTGCTGCATCGTCCCGCTGCGAGATGTAGGCATTCGGAACGCTGTAGTCGTCTGGGTCAGGTTCGAATGGTACGAGTTGGGGGAGTGGAGCTACTTCTGGGTTTAGGCTTTCGTCGTCCATTTCATTTGCTCGTAGCAGGTGCAAGGTAACTTCTGCTGCAATGGCGGATCCTTGAATGGTTGCGTAGCAAACGGCATCGAGTCCTTGTGCATCGAGGTGCTCGATGGCGGGGAGCATTTTCTCGCCGGAGGCTTTCGTGAGCTCACCGATTCGTTCCCCGTCGAGTCGAACCTCCACGCCTACACGGACATTCTTTGCGCCTAGATTAGCCTTGTGCAGTGTGACGAACAGTGGGCCCTTACCTGATTCCGGGACGTAGTCTTGCAAGACGTCGAAGTGATCCGATTCTTTTGTGACTTGAATCGGTTTTCCGTAGGGGATTAGGCCCCATCCGTCTAGCGGTGGGTTGTTTAGCGGAACGTTTAGGCCCGGGTCAAGGAGGGCGATTGATAGATCCATTCGCGGGTCAGGGCTAAAGAGGTCACCTGAAATCCAGAGCCGGGCATTTGTTTCCGCAAAGGTTCCGCTTGCGCAGATGCGGGCAATTTCTGGGTAATAGGTTTTGGCCACGTCGGATGGAATGTAGCCCAGAATGTCGTTGCCATTGCGGACTGAAATGGCCTTCCCTGACTTCGAGTATGGGTTGTCAGGTTCGCAGACGAGGGCGACTTTAAAGAAGTATTCGTTCGTGCTTTCACTGTTCGAGGTGTACGCGGCTTTGCGTATTTCGTCGCGGTGGTAGTACTCGCCGTTGATTGGGATGTTGCACCAGGTGCTGTTGATAGTTGGAAGAGGATAGGAGCTGGTCATGC